>CAZQLJ010000064.1:0-8895 GCA_964594085.1 uncultured Clostridium sp. | reverse complement strand
ATTTTTTATTTAACAGAGAATTAAACTCTCTTAGAAAGAACCTCTGCTTCGTACTTTTCGATCTCCTTGAACCAGCAAGAACAGCCGCAAACGCCGTTTCTCTCGCAGAACTCGTTCCATACGTCGCCCATGGGAAGAGTCTTGATCTCTTCCTGAAGCATAAGCATTCTGGTGAAGTCGCCCTTATCCTGATATGCCTTGATCTCAGCGTTGGGAGTAAGAAGAGCGTTGAGAAGTGCCTTCTGAACGTTTCTCATACCGATAACGAGAGCAGCTACACGGTTGATGGAAGCATCGAAGTAGTCGGTAGCGAGGAATACTCTGTCAAGAGCATCGCAACGAACGACCTCCTTCATCATCTCGCGGGTCTCGTCGTCGTAAGCAACAACGTGGTCAGAGTCCCAACGGATAGGACGAGTGATGTGGAGTGCGATCTTGTCGGAGAAGACGAGAAGCGCGGGGATCTTATCGGAAACTACCTCGGTGGGATGGTAGTGACCGTTATCCATAAGAGGAGTGATGCCTCTGGTCAAAGCGTAAGCGAGAGAGAATTCGCCGCTTCCTACGGTGTAAGCCTCAACGCCGATACCGAATACCTTGGACTCAACGGTAACGTAGACCTGGCTCTTGTCGTAGCCACAGCCGATGATCTGGTCGATAGAATCAGCATATCTCTGACGGGGACCCATTCTGTCACCGGGGATATCCTTCATACCGTCGCCGGTCCAGATGTTCATAACGCAAGGATAGCCGGTTTCCTTTGCGAAATACTCGGAAATACGGATACAAGCGATACCGTGCTTGATCCAGAAGTTTCTGATATCGTCATCGGGGCTGGAGAGGGTAAGACCGTTAGCCTTGGGGTGAGAGAAGAAGGTGGGGTTGAAATCGAGACCGCAGTTATGAGCCTTTGCGAACTCTACCCATCTCTTGAAGTGACGGGGCTCGATGGTGTCACGGTCGATCACTTCGCCGTCCTCAGCGATAGCGTAGTTAGCGTGAACGTTGATCTTGTGAGTGCCGGGAATGAGAGAAAGCGCTTTGTCAAGGTCTGCGAAAACCTCGTCGGGATTTCTTGCGCCGCCGGGGTAATTACCGGTAGTCTGAATACCGCCGGAGAGAGTACCCGTACCCTCGAAACCTCTTACGTCGTCTGCCTGCCAGCAGTGCATACAAATGCGAACGTCGGAAAGCTTTGCGATAGCCGCTTCGGTGTCAATACCGTACTTTGCGTATATTTCCTTAGCGGACTCGTATCTTGCGTTTGCCATAATGACCTCCTGTTATTATGTACTTTTAATTTTTTACTGTTAAATGGCAATATTTATATACCAAACTATATTATACAATAAAATAAAGTCGTTTTCAAGAGGTTTGGCGAAAATAATTGTAAAATTCTATTGAAAAAACGACAATAAAATGCTATAATCAATATAAACAATCATAAGATCGGAGACAGAATATGAAAAAGGTTGTTATCACAGGTGGATCCCGCGGCATAGGACGCGCGTGCGTCGAGCTTTTTTCCGATAACGGTTGCGCCGTTGCGTTTATTTACTGTTCAAACGACGAGGCAGCAGAGGATTGCGCCGAGCAGACGGGGGCATACGCGATAAAAGCGGATCTCTCTGATCCCGAAGAAGCGCAGTGGGCGTATGACAGAGCTGTTGAATACCTCGGAGGGATCGATATTCTTGTAAATAACGCTGGAATCAGTGAGTCGGGACTTGTGACCGATATGACCGACGATGCCTGGCAGAGAGTAATAAACACCAATCTTTCCGCCGCGTTTTATATGAGCCGCGCCGCCGCAAAGACCTTTGTGAGCAAGCAAAGTGGCGTTATAGTAAACGTCGGCTCGGTATGGGGAAGATGCGGCGCATCTTGTGAGGCAGCGTACTCGGCATCAAAAGCGGGTCTGCGAGGACTCACCTTGTCTATGGCAAAGGAGCTTGGCCCCTCGGGAATAAGAGTCAACTGTGTTGAGCCGGGAGTTATCGACACGGATATGAATGCCTGCTATGATGACGATGACATCGATGCGCTTTGCGAGGAAACACCACTCTACCGAATAGGCGATCCCGCCGAGGTAGCAGAGCTTGTATACTTCTTGGCAAGTGAAAAGGCTTCCTTTATTACGGCGCAGATAATCGGCGTCGACGGGGGCTTCGGGATCTGACGTTATGGAAGACAAAAAATTTTTAACCGTGATGGCGGTTCTTGACAGTCGTACACAACGAGTAATGGGTGATATTCAGAGTACGTTGATCGCAAATGTTGGAGACGGGACACAAACTATGGGCATACCGTTTCACATCACCCTTGGAAGCTACGCAACAGATGAGCTTGACTCGGTGATAGAGCGTGTAAGAGAGGCGGCGAGCGTTACGAAGCCCTTTGATATACGTATTCTCGGTCAGGATAGCTTTGGAAATAAGGTGTTATTTTTAAAGCCCGAGAAAAGCGAGGAGCTTTTTAGGCTGCGCGCCTATTTCGAAAAGGACTATGCTCACGGTCACGAGTGGGTTCCTCACGCAACGCTGATCTGCGGAGAAGAGAAGCAGGTACAAAACGCACGTGAACTTGTGTCTGCACTCGATTTGCCTCAAAAAGCTACGGTGATAGGAATCGAGCTTGGAGAGTTCTTTCCTCCCAAAAAGATAATACGAATTGATTTTACAAACTGAAGGTCTTTTATGAAACACATTCTTTTAATAACCACAGGTGGCACGATTGCCTCCGCCGAGAGCGAAAACGGTCTTGTACCTGCACTTGCTTCGGAGCAGCTGCTTTCTCACGTGCCCGAGGTAAGAAATATCTGTAAGGTATCTACGTTCCAGCTCTACAATCTGGACAGCACAAATATGCGACCTGAATATTGGCTCGAGGTGGCACGGTATATCCGTAAGGTCTACGACGAGTACGACGGATTCGTCATAACCCACGGTACCGACACTATGGCGTACGCCGCGGCTATGCTGCATTATCTGATACAGAACAGCAGAAAGCCGATCGTCCTGACAGGTGCGCAGATACCGATTGAAAAAAGAGACACCGATGCCAGAGAAAATCTGACCGATGCCTTTCTTTTCGCATCCGACGATAACGCGTGCGGTGTTCATATTGTCTTTGGCGATAAGATAATCGCCGCTACGAGAGCGAGAAAGACGAGAACAAAGAGCTTCAACGCTTTCTCAAGCATAGATTATCCCGAAATTGGCTTTATCCGAGGCGGTGTTGTTCGCTATTATATCAAGGAGAAATATACCGAGCCCGTGACCTTCTGTGACGAGATAGATACCTCGGTCATCGTGGTCAAGCTGATACCCGGTATGAGCGCGGATATTTTCGACTTTATTGCCGACAGATATCACGCGGTCATCATAGAAAGCTTCGGAGTCGGAGGATTGCCGTACTACGACAACGACGAGTTCGTTGAAAAGATCGAAAAGTTGATCGCCAAGGGCGTCAGAATCGTTATCACCACGCAGGTTCCGCATGAGGGAAGCGATATGGGAGTCTATCAGGTGGGCTTGCGCATAAAGCAGAAATACGAGCTGCCCGAGGCGTACGATATGACCACCGAGGCGGTCGTCGCCAAGGTCATGTGGGCACTGCCGCAGTGTAAGACCTCAGCCGAGTTTGCAAAGCTTTTCCATACTCCCGTAGGGAATGATACGATTTAATAAAATTTTGAAAAGCCCTTGACAAAACACAAAAACAGTGGTATACTGTACAAAAATTTATGAAAGGATATGACGAATAATGACTTGCTTCAGATTTGCCCCTGAATTTAATAATGTCAATATGCACGGCGCGGATTATTGCTGGATTACCGCCTCGGGCTTGTATCGTCATACCCATTTTCAAGGTTGATCTGTATTTATAGATTGCTGATTTTGAAAATTTGGATACCACGGTGCAAGTCGATTGATTTCGGATTGCACCGTTTTTGTTTTTATTAAGGAGAAGGATTATGGATAGAATAGAAGCACTTAAAGAATTCTACACGACTCACGACGAAGATGCTCGCTTTGACACAAAAAGGGGACAGGTTGAATTTCTAACCACGTTGAATTATATTGAAAAATACTTGATGCCCGAAATGCGTATATTGGAGATTGGTGCGGGAACGGGTAAATATTCTCATCATTTCGCTCGAAAGGGCTATGAGGTTGACGCAGTGGAGCTGATGAAATGTAATATAGATGTCTTTCGTGCGAATACTACACCCGAAGAAAAGATCTCCGTAATACAGGGAGATGCGATATGTCTCGAGTGCATTGAGTCCGAAAAATACGATGTGACACTTCTTCTCGGCCCGATGTATCATTTATACACAGTTGAAGATCAGATGTCCGCTTTGTCTGAGGCAATACGCGCAACAAAAACAGGAGGCTTGGTATTTGTTGCATACTGTATGAGTGACCTGACGATGTATCAATATTGCTTTGGTAGAAATATGATACTGGATGCGAACAAGTCAAGCAAAATAGATGATAATTTCAAGCTGTACTCACTACCGGAAGATATTTTTCAGCTTTATCGAAGGGAAGATATCGATAAGCTTATGTCACATTTTAAAGCGAAGAGGCTTCACTATGTGGGTACCGATATGCTGACTCACATGATGCGAGAGTGCGTGGACGCAATGAGCGATGAGGTGTTTGAAATATATATGAAATATCACTTGAGTATCTGTGAGCGTGAAGACATGGTAGGAGCCACTAATCATGTGCTTGATATTTTCAGAAAGGAATAGATATGAAAAAAACGCTTTTAATTATTATAGGTCCTCACGCAGTAGGAAAAATGACCGTGGGGCAGGAGCTTACGAAAATAACCGAGCTGAAGCTTTTTCATAATCATATGTCAATAGAGCTTGTTCGTAAGCTTTTCAAGCATTCTGACAAGGAATGGCGCGAGCTTAATACGACTATACGCCAAACGGTCTTTGAATTATTTGCCAAAGGCGATTTTCCGGGCCTGATTTTCACATATATGTGTGACTTTGATATGCAGAGCGAATTTGACTATCTTCGCTCCGTAACAGAGCTTTTTGAATCAAACGGCGCGAAATGTCACGTCGTTGAGCTGTGTGCTGATTTTGATGTTAGACTTGAACGAAATAAGACGGAAAATCGCCTTGTCCATAAGGAATCGAAGCGAGACCTTGAATGGAGCGAGCGAGAGATGCGCTCAACAAGCCAGAATCATCGTTTGAACTCATACGAGGGAGAAAAGCTGCCGTTTGAAAGCTACTTGAAAATTGATAATACGTTTCTTGAGCCACAAACGGTGGCAGCAATGATAAAGAAGCATTTTGATCTGTAAATCTTTGAAAGGAGAAGAATAATGGTATTTCAGGAAAAACAAATAATTCTGAAAAACGGGAAAATAGCCATACTTAAAAGTCCCGCAACAGAGGATGCGAAGCAAATGCTGAATTATATAAGTACCGCTTGCGGTGAAACTGATTTTCTTGCCCGATATCCTGAGGAATGGGAGAATATGAGTGTAGAAAAGGAGGAGGCGTGGATAAAAGAATCGCTTAACACTCCCAACGCGCTTATCATTAATTGCTTGGTAGACGGAGAGATCGCGGGAAATTGCGAAATAAGATTTCGAACCGGTATAAAAACGTCGCATCGAGCAACCGTGGCTATTGCGATTCTAAAAAAATATTGGAACATCGGTATAGGCTCTGCAATGTTTGAGGAGTTGATACAGGCAGCGCGAGAACACGGAGGGATTGATCTTGTTGAGCTTGGTTTTGTTGAGGGAAATGATCGAGCAAGGCATTTGTATGAAAAATTCGGATTTAAGATAGTATCGGAAACTCCCAACGCTTTCAAGCTGAAGGACGGCACAAGGCTCAAAGAATATTATATGCAAAAAGAGCTTTGATGTATTTGAGCATCAAGTATATAAAAATAAGACGATATATATAAGAAACCCGTTGCGGTTCAACCGCAACGGGTTTAATATTATACCTCAGACAAAAACTTCTCGTACCAGAAGATTCCGTAGTTGAATGCCTCAAACATGCCTTCCTTATCAGCCTGCTTAAGAATTTTGCCACTCTCGGATTCGATAACCTGAATAAATATCTTTCCGGGCACCTTAACGCCTTCCTTCTCAACGTACGACATTATCTCAAAGATCAGAACGCATCTCTCGGTAAAATCTCCGTAGCAGATGGTGTCCTTTTCTCTGACAAGAGGTCTGTTTTTGTAATAAAGGATGTTGCCCTTGACCTGTTCGCGTGTTTCAGCCATTTATATCACCTTGTTCGATTTCTCGAACCGTCCTTTCATCATTTTTTTAAAATCGTATCAAAACATTATATCAATTATAAATTATAACACACCCGAGCCGCCAAGTCAACAATAATTCGGTAATGTTTTCCGTAAATTTACAATTATTAGCTCAAAAACGGATGTTTTTTGAGAAAATAATCGCTCTGCACCTTGTCCGACATTGCGCGAGTGTATAAAGCATCTGATGCTCGCAGAATGTCCGTAAGAGGACTATCGAGGGCATCGGCAGGCTTGGTTATTATCGGGAAGACCGCACTTTTGCGAATCCCCGCAAGATAATTTCTGCCTTTCTCGCTTGCCGCTAAAAGAGTAGTGTATTCGGGAACTGCCTTGGCGAAGCTATTTGAAACACCAAGCAGAGCGAACAACATCACGCGGTTTATTCTCGCGTCCGTGTACCTCGAATTGTATGCGCTTGCCAAAAACTCGCCCAGATCGCGCGCATTCTTGGCTGCGTTGCAAAGCCGTTCGACTATGCCACAACCGTCCTCCGCAACAGAGTCTCCGCCGCCCGACCTCGATATAGCGCGGGAGGTTATCTCCGACGGAGTCAAAAGTCGAAAGAAGCTGACTATTTCTTTTCCTATATTTTCGCTGAACACGGGCGCTATGCCCTCATTCTGCACGCTTTGAAGTACCGCCAAGGCCTCTGTCGGCACGTTGTCAGACGAGAGCGCGAAGAATCCCTTCTCGTCAAAGCGCACCGCACCTCTGAGCGCAGTCGCGGAGGGATTTTGAGAGCACGACAAAACACGTTCATTATACGTCGCCCCCTTGCGCTTGACGGGGAAAACGTCCATATCAGCACCGAGATTATTTATCGCGGAAAGGTAGGATATTCCGAGAATATCGTTCGAGAGAGGCGAGAGATCGCCTTCAACGAAGCGTGAAAGCGTGTCAAAATATGCCTTTGCCGCGCCCATACCCTTGTCTGCTCTGGAGTAGGCCGAAATAAACTCGTCCGAGCAAGCCGCATCGGCGGCTTTTCTTAAAAGGCAAAGATCGGCGCTCTCGCTACCAAAGCTTAAAGTGCCAATGCAGAGCGAGGATAAGATATGCACCCCCGCGCGAGAAAATCCCTCTGCGGAAAACGAGGAAAAGGGAAAGGGAAGCTCGACGACTATATCCGCGCCGCATTTCACCGCGCTCTCGGCTCGCGTGTATTTGTCCGCTATCGCAAGCTCTCCGCGTTGAGTAAAATTGCCACTCATAGCGCATACAACAATCTCAAAGTCGCTTTGCCGCAAAATCTCTATTTGATACGCGTGACCGTTATGAAACGGATTGTATTCGCAAACTATACCAACGGTTTTCAAGATCCTCGCACTCCTTTCCGAATAATGACATCACCTAAAGTATAGCATTTTTTTTAGCGTATGTCAAGTGAAATACAACATTGCAATTATTGCAGTTATTATTGACAAAAATTTCAACAAGTGATATAATTAACAGCGATAGGAAATATTTCATTTTAAAAAGGGGATTTTGCAATGAAAAAAACATCAATTTTAGCACTTTTGCTCGTTCTTGCCCTCTGCCTGCCGACGTTTGCGGCATGTGATAACGGCTCGAGTGGCGGAGAAACAACGACTGATGAAGAAACGACTGCGGCTCACGAACAGACTACTGTTGGCGACAGTGAAGAGACCACAATTTTTGAACAGACCACTATTTCCGAACCGACAACGGCTGTTTCCGAGGAAACCTCTGTTTCTTGCGGAGAAACCACGGATGACAATGGTGAGGAAACTACCACCGGAGTTGAAGAGACCACGACCGTTGTTATTGAAGAAACTACCGAAGCTTATGAGGAGACTACTACGCATCCCGAGACTACTGAGACAACTGAGACCGCGGAATCTCCCGAAGAGACCACCGAGGAAGAACTCGTTGCCAGTGAAGGCTTGCAGTTTACTTCTAACGATGACGGAAGCACTTGCTATGTAAGCGGAATAGGAACCTGCACAGATACGGATATCGTTATTCCTTCCGTATCTCCCGAAGGTTATAAAGTTACGAGCATAGGTGACGCAGCGTTCCTTAAATGCAAGAGCCTTACGAGTATAATTATACCCGATGGAGTTACAAGCATTGGCAATTATTCTTTCAGCGAGTGTACAAGACTTACGAGTATAACGATTCCAGATAGTGTTACAAGCATTGGTAAAAATGCGTTCCACTATTGTAGAAATCTTTCGAGCATCGTTTTCGGAGAAAACAGCGGGCTTGCGAGCATTGGCGAATATGCGTTCGACTATTGTACGAGCCTTACGAGTATAACTATCCCCAAGAATGTCACAAGCATTGATGATTGGGCGTTTATGCTTTGTGATAATCTTGAAAGCGTGCACATAAGCGATATGACGGCATGGTGTAATATCTCCTTTGGAAGAACTACGGCTAATCCGTTATCTTATGCACACGATCTCTATTTAAACGGCGAGCTTGTAACCGATCTTGTTATCCCCGATGATGTTACGGCTATTGGTGATTGGGCTTTTTATGGGTGCGAAAGTATTGCCAACATAACTATTCCCACAAATGTTACAAGCATCGGTAATTGTACTTTCGCAGG
>CAZQLJ010000063.1:0-8983 GCA_964594085.1 uncultured Clostridium sp. | reverse complement strand
ACGGTCTTACAGGTCTGCAGTGGGTTCCGTGGTGTGGATTCCTTGAGTCTTGCGGAGTTAACCTTGTTGAAATGAACGATAAGGGAATGTATGAGATCTCCTTTATGAACGACGTTTATCAGGAAAGAACTCAGAATATCGTTACTATGCTCTCCGAGCTTGCATCAGCTAATTATTCTTGCTTAGACTATATGACCAGCGCTGCTCCCACCGTACCCTTCGAGTCCGGCAGAGCTCTTATGACTCTTACAGCTACCATTGAAGTTGATAACTACCTCAACTATGATATCGACTTTGGTGTTCTTCCCTATCCCGTATATGCTAAGGGAGAGGAATACCGTTCTCTCCAGTGGGGCGGATATCTCGCAGTTCCCGCTTACATGGAAAATGAGGAAATGATAGGTGAGACTCTCGAAATGCTCTCATTCTTCTCCGAGGACGTTAAGACTGCATACTATCAGAAGCTTCTTGGTAAGCAGATCGCAGATAACCCCGATGACAGAAGAATGCTTGAAATCATTTGGGATAGCGTTTGCACCGACTTCGGTCAGACCTTTGAGGAGACCTGTGGCAACACATTGTATATGCTTCCTCAGGTTACAAGTGGTAGTATTTCTCTCTCCCAGTTCTACGAAGGCAGAATATCCGGTGGTAATAAGTCTATCGAGAACTTTATTAGAAAGATCGACAAGAAGTATTGATCTGATTTGAATAATCTAATATAATAAAAAACCCTGACGGTCATGACCGCCAGGGTTTTTATGTTGTTTTTATTAGTTATAAGTGGGAAGCCAATCCTTCTCTGCCTCAAGAAGCTCGTCGCACATTTTGATTATGTCATCGATAGAAAGTTCTGAGGATGTGTGAGGATCAAGCATTGCTGCCTGGTAGATAGCATCCTTCTTCTTGGTTACAGCTGCTTCAATAGTAAGAAGCTGAGGGTTGATATTGGTCATATTCATAGCAGCAAGCTGTGTAGGAAGCTTACCGACTACGGTGGGCTGGATACCAAGCTTGTTTACAAGGCAAGGAACCTCTACACAAGCCTCGGACGGAAGATTGGTGATAAGTCCCTTATTAAGAACGTTTCCGTTGATCTTAAAGGGATTATCGGTAACAACCGAATCCATAATGTAAGACGCGTACTCACGCGATCTTTCATGGCTGATGTTTCCGTTAAGGTATTCTTCCTTTGCCTGCTTCCAGCCTGCGATCTGATTTACGCAGCGGCGGGGATATTCGTCAAGCGGAATTCTGTATCTTTCGATAAGCTCGGGATATTTGGACTTAATAAAGAGATTGTTGTACTCTGCGTTATGCTCGCTCGATTCGGTGCAATAGTAGCCGAGTCTACGGATATATTCAAAGCGAACGAGATCGTAGCAGTTTTCGGGGGGATTTTCAAGCATCTCGCAAGCGCGACGGCGGATCTCGGGATAAAGATCGTTTCCGTTTGCGTCTTCGATCTCAAGCAACCAAGCCATGTGGTTGATACCTGCAATCTTCTCTCTGATGGGCATCTTAACATCGTTAATCATTCCGAGTCCGGTAAGAAGATGCTCCTTGGAGCATACCTGAACGCTGTGGCAAAGACCTACAGTATTCACGTCGGTGAATCTCTGCATATAACCCGAAAGCATTGCCATAGGATTAGTGTAATTGAGGAAAAGCGCACGAGGACATACCTGTGCCATATCGTCAGCAAAATCCTGAAGTACGGGGATCGTACGAAGCGCTCTGAAGATACCGCCTATGCCGAGAGTATCTGCGATCGTCTGACGAAGACCGTACTTCTTGGGTATCTCAAAGTCGATGATCGTACAAGGATCGTATCCGCCGACCTGGATCGCGTTAACAACAAAGTCTGCGCCGCGAAGTGCATCCTTACGGTTTTCAACGCCGAGGTACTTGGTTATTTTTGCTCTGCCCTCATTGATATTCTTGTTGAGTGCGGTTACCATTATGTAGGATTCCTCAAGTCTGTCGGAATCAATGTCATAAAGCGCAAACTCAAAATCTCTCAGCGAAGGAGTAAGCATTGAGTCGCCAATAACGTTTTTGGCGAACACGGTACTTCCCGCGCCCATAAATGTGATCTTTCCCATAAAATAGACCTCCGTTTGTTTTTATATTGACCGCTTTGACGCGGTAAGGTTCTTAATGATGTTTATTCTTGTATTCATTTGGGGTGCATCCCGTGTGTTTTTTGAAATACGGGAAAAAGTAGGTTTCAGACGAAAAGCCACTCATCGAGGCTATCTCGCCCATCGAAAGCTCTTTTCGGGTCAGTATAAGCGACTTGGCATAGTTAAGTCTGCAATTATCAAGGAAGGAGTGAACGGTGCTGCCCGTAAACCTTTTGAAATCTCTGTCAAGCTTAGATCGGCTTATCGCAAACTTTTGTGATACCGAAGCGCTGTTGATCTGCTCGCAGAAATGCTCCGCTATATATTGGAGCACATCTTGTATGTAAAACGAGGACGTACCTATCCTTACAGGCGGTTCAACGGGCTCGAAATTATATAGCTTGTTGAGGAAAAGCGCCAGCAAAAGCTCTTTTTCGCTTGTTGTTTCACTGTTAACGGCTATTATAAGCGCCTTTAGTTGCTCGGCTTGATCATCAGAGAGTCTGAACAACAATCCCGAGTTGCGTATGCTCATCATATCGGGAATCAGGTGTGGATCAAAGGATTTCAATGTTTTTTCGTCAAAGTAAATTACAAATCTTTCAAAATCCTCTCCATCTGTGTCCTCGCACGACATAGAGTGTATCGTATACGGTGTTGAAATTATAACGCACGGGTATTTATAAACGTACTCAACACCGTTGATGACCGATTTTTGTGTGACGTTTCTGGTGCAAAAATAGACCTCGTATTGCGGGTGTGTATGCGAATGAGGCATAGTAGAAGGGTCTGTCCAATAGCCAAACGTTATTTCGTTTCCGGTATCCTCAAGAAACTTGCTCATGGTCTTTTCCCTTCGTGTTTTGAACTTAAACTGCGGTTGCCTTGCATCTTACTCTTTAATTATATCACTCGTTTTCTTTTGACACAATGATTTATTCCGTCAAATAACGATATATGACTATGTTTTTTAATCAAAATTGCAAAAGAACAAGGAAAAAAACGTCAAATTAATATGTTTTATATTTAAATTATAATACACAACTCGGAAATTGTCAATAAGAATTTAAAAAGCTGCCAATCGGGAATTCCCTGACTGACAGCTTTTTAATATTATGCTTTTTGGAGCTTGGCATAGGTTGCCATGAGCTTTTTTGTACCAACTTTATCAAACATTACCTCGTACAAGGTATCAGCACCCATCGGTCTGACCGAAAGCACCTCTCCTTCGCCAAACGTGCCGTGTATTACTCTGTCACCGGGAGCAAAAATCTCCTTGTTGACGGTTTTCTGCTTGAATACGGGCTCGGTTGTGCGCGATCTTTCCGTGATGGTCGAGGAATTTGGTGAATATCCCTTCCTTGCACTATACGCGCCATAGCCTGATTGCGATCTTTGACTCGAATATGAGCTGTCGTGGAAGTATACTTTTGCTCCACCCGTAACTTTTTGTGAGAAGAAAGAATCGTTCTCGTCCTCCTCGTGAATCACGAAACGCTCTGGTATCTCTGTGACGAAGCGAGAGATCGGATTATATTGCGTCTGACCGTACAAAAGTCGTGATTTAGTGTGAAGTATGTATATCTGCTCCTTTGCACGAGTCAGCGCAACGTATGCAAGTCTTCTCTCCTCCTCCATATCGTCCTCTCCGCCGACGATCGTCTGCATTCCCGGGAATATTCCGTCCTCAAAGCCGGGAATGATAACTATCGGGAATTCAAGACCTTTTGCGCTATGTATCGTCATTAGCACGACGGCATCTGCGGTGTCATCGTATCTGTCAACGTCGGCAACAAGCGCGTTTTCCTCGAGAAATCCCGAAAGAGTTGGATTTTCGGTCCTGCTTACGTATTCTTGTATGCTGGATTTAAATTCGTCGAGGTTGTCGAGTCGGTCCTTCTCCTCCTCGCCCGCGGCTTCGATCATCGCGCGGTACCCACTCTCTCCGAGCACGGCATCAAAAAGATCGGGAAGACTCAGATGAGAAGCCATAGCGGTAAGCCTGTTTATAAGCGCCGCAAAGTCTTCGAGGATAACGGCACTTCTTGACAGCGCCGTATATTTACTTGCGTTTTCAATGACCTCAAACATAGAGCAATTCTGCTCTGCGGCTATCAGCGAGATCGCCTCGATAGTTCTGTCGCCGATCTTACGTTTCGGTTCATTGATTATACGGAGGAGTCTTTCTCTATCGGAATGATTTACGATAAGCTGTAGATATGCAACGGCATCGCGTATCTCTTTACGGTCGGAGAAACGTACGCCTCCGAGCATTCTGTAGGGCACTGCACTCTTGGCAAATGCACGCTCTATGCTGTTTGATTGAGCGTTTGTTCGGAAAAGCACAGCAAAATCGCGATAGCTTTTGCCCTTCTTGGCGACTGCATTATAAACGATATCTACTATATCCTTCGCTTCAAGATTCTGATCCTGAAGTCGACGGATAGTTATTTTTTCACCCGTATCTCCGTCCGTCCAGAGCTTTTTACCTTTTCTTCCCTTGTTATTTGCAATAACTGCGTTTGCGGCATCAAGAATAGTGCCTGTGGAACGGTAATTTTGCTCTAACTTTATTATTTTTGCATCGGAGTAGGTCTTGTCAAAGTTCAGAATGTTTCCGATCGTCGCGCCTCTGAATTTATATATCGACTGATCGTCGTCTCCGACTACCATCAGATTTCTGAATCCGCCCGCAAGCATAGCAGTCAATACAAACTGCGCCTCGTTGGTATCCTGATACTCATCTACACAAACGTATTTGAATTTCTTTTGATAATAGTTCAATATTTCACTGTCTGTCCTCAAAAGCTTGACGGTATTCATTATAATATCGTCAAAATCCATTACGTTAGACTCTTTGAGAGTTTTCTGATATTCCGCGTATACCTTTGCGATCTTCGACTGACGGTAATCAGTGCCTACCTCGTCAGCGTATCTTTCGGGAGTCAGCAGTCTGTCTTTAGCACGGCTTATAGCGCTTATTACGCTCTTTATCGGAAATTGCTTCTCGTCCACCATACAGCGCTTCATAGCCGCGCTTACGGCTTTTTTCTGGTCGTCGGTATCGTATATGCTGAAATCTCGCTTATATCCGATCTTCTCGCAATTTACGCGAAGTATCCGCATACAGATCGAGTGGAAGGTGCCTGCCCATATATCCTTGGCAACGTCCTCGTCTCCGAGTGCGCTTACAAGTCTTTCCTTTATCTCGTTAGCCGCCTTATTAGTAAAGGTGATAGCGAGAATTCTGTAAGGAGGGCACGCGTTGTAGGTAAAGTCGGGCAGCATTTCCTCTGCCGCTGTTACATCGCTGTCGTTAAGTGCCGCTTCCATTTCGGCTAAATAGCTCTCGTCGGCAAATTCGGGCACGAAGTCAGTATAATACGCGTTACCGTATTTTATCAAAAATACTACTCTTTTTACAAGCACCGTGGTCTTGCCGCTTCCCGCGCCTGCGAGCACGAGCAAGGGATCGTTGACCGTATATACCGCTTCCCTTTGCTTCGGGTTAAGACTTGCATAGCATTTATCAAAAAGCGCCCGCTTAAGCTTTAAAAATCTTTCGTTAAAATCCATTTTTCCGTCCGTTATGTAAAACTTGCTGTCACGCCGAGACGTGACAGCAGCTTTTTGTGTTGTATTACTTCTTGTTGTTCTGCTGATTGTTGTTCTGCTGATTCTGATTATTGTTCTGATTGTTATTCTGATTGCTGTTCTTGTTCTGGTTGCTGTTCTGATTTTTGTTCTGGTTTTTGTTGTTCTGCTGATTCTGATTGTTGTTCTGCATAATTGAATGATCCTCCAAAAATAAATTCGGTTCGAGCCACAAGGCTATCGCCTTACCGTGATTATTCAACTGTAGAGGACATTTTATTCAATTTTGATTAAATATCAAGCTTATAGTGACATTTTATCGAATTGATCACGTTTCCGAGGTTGTATATCAAAATTCCTATAAATACAAGACTTACGCCGAGAACGATCACCGATGAATACTCTACTATCCACTTGACGCTTGCTATCAAATAAGGATGATTGGCATATACGTAATAAACGTTTGCCAATGCCATCATAACAGCTGAAAAAGTACAGGCGATAGCGCCCTTTACAAAATACGTTTTTTCTTCCTTGTAGCTTTGTTTCTCTTTTGTAAAGCAAATATCGGTATGATTCCTATAGATCTCCCAAATCATAATTAGCGTGAAAATGAAGCTTATTATGAACATCACAGACTCGGCTATACTTAAGCCGACAAGGAGATTATAGGCATTATAGGTCTCTAATTTTGACAAAGCGGTATCTGAATAGAATTTTACAGTTGCAAAATACGTTATTGCAGACAGTATAGTATTTATAGCTGCAGCTGATGTTACAAGTATCCACTTTTTAGAATATTTGCGAAGTGCTACTGCAGAGAAAATTACGACCATGGCGAATAGAAATCTGGGAATTACCTTGACGTCGTTTACGTAGAGATTTAAGCAAAGCACCACCGCAACTATCAGGGATGAAATTCCCATGACGAGCTTGCGAACTACGTACAGATCGGGATTTTCTGCTGCGAATGTAACGTATTTTTGAGAGACGTTTTTAATAAACGGCGTATCCATGCGTATCTTCGAGCAATAGCCGAGCATTTTGATAAGCCAAGATATACTGATCGGTGCAAGAAGGACCATCAGAAGTACGCGAAGGTGCACCACGAATGCGTATGAAGTATTTGAAGCAAGTGTGGTCAATTCGGGCAATATGTTTGCAAGAGCTTGACCGAGTATCAAAGAAACGGTCAAAAAGTATGCCTTTTCGGTCAGATTTCTTTTGCTCTCGCGTACTAATACAATCTTATGTCCTGTTTTTTTGTCTATCTTTTCTCTTTTAGTTATCTTTTTGAGGTATATCGCAGTACCGTCGTTATACATTCCAAGCGATAGCATGCCCTCGAATAAGCTTCGATATGCGGGGATCAGGACTGCCATCTCAAAAAGTCCGAACACAAAGACGAACAGCAATATTCCAACCGCCATTTCGGATTCATGGAATACACCCACGACCCACTCCTCCGATCCATCGTAAACAGGAGTGTTCGCAGACTCATATACGAAGCTGTAAAGCATATACAGAGCAACGTATTTGAGCATACTGACGAGGATCGCTTTTCTAAATCCGAGAAAGGCCTCGTATATTCGGGGATTTATGTCGGCAAGGTTAATTATCGCAGCGCATAAGAGTATATAACCGATGAAATCGGGGAGAGGGTCGATGAGAGTATATCTCGGCTCAAAAAGGAATAAAAATGCCAAAGGCATCAGCGAAAAGCCGATATTCTTTTTCAGTTTTCCGTTCATTTTAACCCTTCTCTCTACTTTTTCTTTTTCGATTTCTTTTTTTGATTTTTTGCCTTTAGCTTGCTTTCGTAATATTCCTTCATTTCCTCGATTGCCTTTTCTTCCTTCGCGTCTTTTGCATCGCGTATCTTATTTACGAACTCAAAGCGCGATCTCTTTTTTGGCATATCCTCCTGCCCTTCAGGACAGATCATAGCGTAGCATTTGAATAAGAGCCACGCATTGAGTATGGTGTACAAGAGTCGCAGGATAAGAAGTATTGTTAAAAAGAATGAAGGATCGCTTTGGATAAATCCTATCGGGAAAAACAAGACGATCTGATATGCATTGAAAAGGACAACGAAAATAATATTTCTGATAGCCTTTTCTCTTGTTTCGGGCAGCTCCACTCTGCGCGAGAGATCGGCTATGCCGTAAAGCAAGGCAAGATTGAATGCGAAATTTACAACGAGCTTGATCCAATCATACGCCGCGGACAAAATCCCCGACGAGATGCCCCAACCAAGAGTGAAAAACGAATCGATCCAGACAACAGTTCCCCAAAAGGAGCATAAAATTATCAGAACGCTTCCCACAAGCGCGAAAATGAATGCAGGACTGTACTTACGGAGCTCACAAAGTCCGAGATACATTAAAAATCCACCTATAAGCATTCCTGCGAAAAGGTAGTTTCCCATACCCGCGCTTGCCACAAAGGCAAACATATATCCGATCAACAGTAACCCAAAGCCCATTGATAATTCCTTTCGTTAGTCGTGATTTTACGTTCAAGCGTCGCTTTTTCCTGCCGCGCCACAGCAGTTTTTGTATTTTTTGCCCGATCCGCAGGGGCAAGGATCGTTTCTGCCTACCTTTTGTGCGGCATCCTTGCGAATGCTGACCTTTTTAACGGTCTTGGTAGTTCCGCCCTCAAACCCTGCGGTTATGGGATTGGCGACCTGAACTCTCTTTATTTGCTGAGTAGGTCTCGGAACTACGGAGAGAAGCATTCTGACGGTCTTGTCGCGGATCTCCTCGATCATATTGTCGAACATATCGCCGCCCGTGATCCTGTATTCGCTGACGGGATCTCGGTTAGCGTATGCCTGAAGATTTATCATACCCTTGAGATCGTCCATAGCGTCGATGTGCTCCATCCAAGCGGTATCAACGTTTCGAAGCAATATCGAACGCTGTATCTCAAGATAGGTCTCTCTGCCGAAGAGCTTTTCTTTTTCATCGTACTTTTCGTTCAGACGATCCTCAAGCATATTGAGTAGATTTTCTCTTTTAAGTTTTTTGAGCTCATCGGGAGAATATCTGAAATCGTCCTCGGTGCAAAGATACTGAAGATCAGCACGCAGAGAATCAAAGCTCCAGTTTTCTGCCGATTCATCTGACGTGTTGTACATAACTCGGTCGCGGATGGTCGAAAGCATCATCTTCTTGATGATCTCCTCGATTCCCTCGCCGCCTTCAAGAACGTCACCTCTCTGCTTGTAAATGAGCGTTATTTGCTGATTCATAACGTCA
>CAZQLJ010000062.1:0-9015 GCA_964594085.1 uncultured Clostridium sp. | reverse complement strand
GTGACGCCTTCTACTCATCCGTCGGCTTCGCCGCCACCTTCCCTCACAAGGGAAGGCTATTTAAGAGTGTCGCACTTCTTCACAACGAGGTCGGCAGCGTTCTTTTGTTTACAAGCAATTTTTGCCAAGCTTTTTAAAAAAGCGCAATTCCCTGCAATTTTCACACAAAATTCACTTGACTTTTCCCCACTTCGTGATATAATTAAATAGTTAACGATTAACAAGTTAACTTTTTGTCAAAATACACTGCCGAAAGGAAAATTATCTTGTCAGAAAACAAAGAATTAACTCAATCGCCACGTGAGAGCGCCGAACAGCGCGGCGTCCACTCATTCATAATGGCAAACATCATGCACCGCCGAGAGATCGACCGCTGGGCGTTGGGCATCGAAGACGATCCCTGCTCCAAGGGCGCAGGAATACATCGCTCACAGCACCGAATGCTGATGTATCTCTCCAAATGCAAGACCACACCCTCCCAAAAGGATCTCGCAAAGCATTTTGGGATCAGCCCCGCCGCAGTTGCGGTCTCGCTCAAAAAACTCGAGAGCGACGGATACATCAAGCGTGAAAAATGCTCCGAACGCTCCGACTCCCGCTTCAACGAGATCAAAATAACCGAGCTTGGCAGATCGGTCGTCTCGCATAGCTGCAAATATTTCAGACACATTGACAGTCAAGCCTTCAAGGGCTTCTCCGACTCGGAGCTCGAGACCTTCATCGGTCTTCTTGAAAGAGTGCAGGAAAACCTGAAAAATATCGAACCGCTTCCCTCCGCGGCAGAGGACGAGCGCAACTGACCGCCGCAAACGCAATTCACGAAAGGAACCCCGAAAAAAATGAAAAGATGGATGAAATACGTAAAGCCATATCTGCTTTACTTTATTTTGGGCCCGCTTTGTATGATCATTGAGGTCGTCGGCGAGGTCCTGATGCCGATGTATCTCGCAGAGGTCATCAACGGCGCGATCGACGGCACGTTGACTACCGACGGCAGTCTGTGGGTAATGGTAAAAATGATAGGCACCGCACTGATAATGATGCTCGGAGGCGTTGGCGGCTCATACTTCGGCGCTAAAGCGTCGGTCAACTTCGCCGCAGACCTGCGCGCAGACCTGTTCCGAAGGGTGCAAGGCTACAGCTTCGCCAATATCGACAAATTCTCGACCGCATCGCTCATCACAAGACTAACAAACGACGTAACTCAGGTGCAGAACTTCGTAAATATGATGCTCCGCATGATGCTCCGTTCTCCCGGTATGCTCATCGGCGGCGTCATTATGGCGATCAGACTCAGTCCCTCTCTCTCGATAGTTATGGCGGTCACCATCCCCCTGCTTTTGATATCTATGGCGTTTATCATCGCTCGCGGTATGCCCCGATTCTCGAAAATGCAGACCAAGATCGACGCGCTCAACTCCACGGTTCAGGAAAATATCACAAACGTCCGCGTCGTAAAATCCTTCGTGCGCGAGGACTTTGAGACCGAAAAGTTCGAAAACTCCAATAAAAACCTCAAGGGCGCAGGCATGTCCGCTATGAAGAATATGATCTTCATGCAGCCCGTGCAGTCCTTCTTTATGTATATCACCACGGGACTGGTCATCTGGTTCGGAAGCATTCTCGTTATCAACAACTTCGATGCGGGCATAAAGACCTTCGGTGTCGGCGAGCTTTCGTCCTTTATAAACTATGTATCCCAGATCTTGATGTCGCTTATGATGGTGACCTTTATGCTCATGTTCTCCTCGCGCGCGCTGGCTTCGGCAAAGCGTATCACAGAGGTGCTCGACGAAAAGCTTGACATCGTCGACGGCGAGAACGCCGACGGCGAAGCAACCGTTGAGAAGGGCGAGATCGAATTTAAAAACGTCACCTACCGTTACTACAAGAACAGCGAGGAGCCCGTGCTCGCAAATATCGATCTGAAGATCGAGGCAGGCAGCACCGTCGGTATAATCGGCTCTACGGGATGCGGAAAGACGACTCTGGTTTCGCTGATCCCACGTCTTTACGATACCGACGAGGGAGAGGTGCTTATTGACGGCAGAAACGTCAAGGACTACACGCTTTACAATCTCCGCGAGGGCGTCGGAATGGTGCTCCAGAAGAACGTGCTATTCTCGGGAACTATCGAAGAAAATCTCCGTTGGGGTAAGGAAAACGCCACCGACGAGGAGATGTTTGCCGCAGCCGAGAGCGCGCAGGCAGACAAATTCGTCAAGAACTTCACGCTCGGATATCAGACCGAGCTCGGTCAGGGAGGCGTCAACGTCTCGGGAGGACAGAAGCAGAGGCTTTGTATTGCCCGCGCGCTCCTGAAAGAGCCCAAGATAATCATTCTTGACGACTCGACCTCGGCGGTCGATACCGCAACCGAGGCGCAGATCCGCCGTGCCTTCCGCGAGGAGCTTGCGGCTTCCACCAAGATCATAATCGCCCAGCGTATCTCCTCGGTCAAGGATGCCGATATGATAGTCGTTATGGACGACGGCAAGATAACGGGAATCGGCACTCACGACTATCTTATGGAAAATAACGTCGAGTATCAGGAGATATACAACTCGCAGATCTCGGGAAAGGACGGTAACTGATAATGGCTCGCTCACTTGAAGAACTCCAGAAGCAATATCAAAGCTCGTCCAAGCCCGGAGCAAAGGGACAGGGCGGCCCCGGAGGTCCTCGCGGCAGAGGCGGTCCCAGAGGTATGGGCGGTAAGCCCAAGAACCTCAAAAAGACTATCGGCAGACTCCTCGGCTACGTCGGAAAATACAAGGCACTCTTGTTCGTCGTGCTCATCTTTATGATGATCAACACCGTCGCCTCGCTCGTCGGCGGCTATATGACCAGACCTATCATAAATCAGCTCTCTGAATACGTCGGTCTTGAAGTAGACCAAGAGACGCTGAACAGTCCTATTTATCAGGCGCTCGACTCGGCAATACGCTCTGTCAAGGATAGCGCGGTCGGCTTTATCGGCGGCATCGTCGGCGACGGATTCAACGAAAAAGCAACGGCGGTAATGTTCTATATCGCGGCGACGATAATGATCCTCGTCTGCATCTATGCCTTCACCATACTCACACACTATCTGCAGGCAAGAGTGATGCTGACGATTTCTCAAAACTCGATCGAAAAGATCAGAAACGACCTTTTCAAAAAGCTCCAGAAGCTTCCCGTCCGTTATTTCGACACTCACCCCACGGGCGAGGTCATGTCGAGATTTACGAACGACGTCGACAATATCGACGTTATGCTCAACAACTCTCTGACCAGTATAGTTTCGGGTGTTATCTCGCTCGTCGGAACGCTGGTGTTTATGATAACCACGAACCCCTGGCTGACCCTGATCACGGTCGTCTTCGTTCCCTTCTTCGCCATCGGCGGCGCAAAGATCGCAGGAGCATCGAGAAAATATTACACGGGTCAGCAGGCGGCGCTCGGCTCGGCTAACGGCTACATCGAGGAGACAGTTTCGGGTCAGAAGGTCGTCAAGGTCTTCAACCACGAGCACGTTTGCTGTGAGGAATTCGAAACTCTAAACGAGGATCTGCGCGACAAGCAGCTCAAGGCGCAGTTCTACGGCGGCATTATGGGTCCGATCATGCACAACACGAGTATGATCAGCTACTCGGTCACGATCGGCGTGGGCGGTATACTTATGGTAATGGGCAGACTTGACCCCGGCGCGCTTCAGCTCTTCGCGCAGTATTCCAAGCAGTTCAGTATGCCGATCAACAACATCTCCCAGCAGACCTCGTCTATCTTCTCCGCCCTTGCGGGCGCGGAGCGAGTCTTCGCGGTAATGGACGAGGAGCCCGAAACTCCCGACTCCGAGAGCGCGATCGATATGCCCGATATGAAGGGCGACGTTGTATTCGAGGACGTGACCTTCGGCTACAATCCCGACAAGACGATCCTGAAAAACATCACGCTCTACGCTCACCCGGGTCAGAAGATAGCCTTCGTCGGCTCGACGGGTGCAGGCAAGACTACGGTAACCAACCTACTCAGCCGTTTTTACGACATCGAGTCGGGTAAGATCACTATCGACGGAGTCGACATCCACGACATCAAGCGCGATTCTCTCCGTTCAAATATCGCGATGGTGCTTCAGGACACCCATCTCTTTACGGGAACGGTTATGGAGAACATCCGCTACGGCAGACCCGACGCTACCGACGACGAGGTCATAGCGGCGGCAAAGACCGCAAGCGCGCACAGCTTCATTATGCGTCTTGAAAAGGGCTACGACACTATGCTTGAGGGAGACGGCTCAAATCTCTCCCAGGGTCAGCGTCAGCTTCTCAACATCGCTCGCGCGGCGCTTTCCAAGGCTCCTATTTTGGTGCTCGACGAGGCGACCAGCTCGGTCGATACCCGAACCGAGCGCCATATAGAGCACGGTATGGACAGACTGATGGCAACGAGAACCACGTTCGTTATCGCCCACCGCCTTTCCACCGTCCGTAACAGTAACGCGATCATGGTGCTCGAGCAGGGCGAGATCATCGAGCGCGGTACCCACGACCAGCTCCTTGAAATGAAAGGGCGCTACTACGAGCTCTATACGGGCAAACGAGAGCTTGATTGATTAATATACACAGGGGGAGAGGGGAACTTTTTTGAGGAAAAAGTTCCCCTCTCCCTAGCTTGTTGGCTTGCCGACAGCGTAGCGACGTTTTGCCTGCAAAACTCGCCGCACAGCTTGCTGTGCAACACCCCTCTCCCATCAAAAACCTTCCTAAACAAAAGGCAAGAAAAGGTTTATCTGAATTTGAGAAAAGCGTTTAGAAGAAGAAAGCAACATTTATTAAGTCAATTATAGCACGTTTGTTCTGTTTTGGAGAGCCCCAAAATTGTAAACATTTTATGAATGCCCTTTCAAGAGCGCGAGCGTATTCGAGCGAGCTGTTCGCGCCGCGTGGCGCAAGCCGCAGACTTTTGAGCGTAGCCTGCGGTAGCTTTGCTGTAGCTCTGCTGCAACTCTCGCTCTGCTATACTATGCTATACTTTTCTTTGCTATACTATTCTATTCTTTAGGGTCGGGGTGCCGTCAACTACCCCGGCGGCTACCCCGGCGGCTTCTCTTGCAAACAAATCGCCTTTTTTCTTGCCAAGATCACTCCACGCGCCGCACACAGTTTCCCTTTTCCCACAAGCATTTTTAAGCCAACCACACAACACACAAAGGGCCGAATCAGTCGCCGCCAAGGCGCTGATCCAGCCCTCTATTTTTTTCATTTTTCGAACACGTTTTGAAACGGTTTTGAAACAAAAACGAATCAAAATTGATTCAAAACCGTTCAAAAACCGAATCAAAATTCAACCGTTTTTTGCTTGTTTCAGATTAAAATTCGATCAAAAAATCACGCCTTGGTTATCAGAAATTACGGTCTCTCCGCATTAGGCATTACGTCCTGAACGTATTTCCATTCCTCGTCGGTAAACGGATTATTTTCAACAAAAGTGATCTTCGAAATATAGGTCTGCTCGGGGTAGGATTCCATAACGTAACCGTGCTCCACTATAACGACGTCTCCGCTTTTAAAGCCGTCAAATATCGTCTCGTCCTCGGAGTCAAGAAAGATCAAGCGCGCACCGCCGTCCACGACGAGCAAAGGATCGCTGTCGGGGGAGGAAAAATAAAGCTTACCCTTGCACTCGATCCCCGAGTCGCTGTCTACTTCATCAAAATAGGGAGAAAGAGTCTGCAAGATCTCGTAAAATTCTACCTTATAGGGATCGTCAAGCTCGAGGCTCGAAAGCGTTACCATAACGTCGGGGAGCGTGATATCTCCGATATATTTGCTCGAACGGAGGATCATACAGGTCTCGATGACCGAGGTGATAAACTTCATATCGTCGCTGAGCTCGCTTGAGAACTGCTCTGCACCGATCTGATACTCGTTAAGGAGACTTATCGTCTCGCCGGGGTTCTTATAGCGAACTCGGAGAGTCATATAGCTATTCACCGAGTCATCGGAGGGCTTCAGAACTATCTCATAGCAGACCGTTACCTGATGAGATGCGCCAACCTCGCCTGCGTCTTTGGTATCGTCCTCAAAATCCTCTTTATCAAGCAGACGGTTCTCGTAACCAATCAGCCTATAAGACTCAACGTAGTCGGGATCAAACTCTATCTGCAGCTTCACGTCCTCGGCAACCGTGTAAAGCGTGCCGAAAAGATCGGTTCCAAAGACCTTTTCAGCCTCGGAAAGACCGTCTATATAATAGTAAACGCCGTTTCCGTTATCGGCAAGCGCCTCCATATTGGCATCACGGTAATTGCCAGTGCCAAAGCCGAGAACCGACAGATAAACACCGTGATCTCTCTTTTCCTCTATATAAGCGGTCAGCTCGTCGGCAGAGGAAATGCCCACGTTAAGATCGCCGTCGGACGCCATAATGATTCGGTTGTTGCCGCCCTCGATAAAATAGCTTTCGGCGATCTGATAAGCCTCGGTCAAGCCCGCCTGACCGTTGGTCGAGCCCGACGCGCCAAGCGAATTGATCGCGTTCATTATTCTTTCCTTATCAAGACCGTTACAGCCCTCAAGCACGACCGCCTCTCTGCCAGAATAGGTGACTATCGAAACTATATCGTCAGCGCCGAGATTGTCAACAAGATACGCGAACGACTCCTTAAGCAGCGCCAGCTTATCCTTGGAGTTCATAGAACCCGAAACGTCGATAAGGAATACGAGATTATTACCTGCGGCATTGACCGCCTGCTCCGCCTGAAGCGTTGCGCGGAAAAGCAGACTTCCCTCGTTCCAGGGGCAAGGTACGATCTCGGTGTAAACGCCAAAGAGCTCGTCTTCCTTGGGCTCGGGCACGTCATATTTAAAATAATTGATGAATTCTTCGATTCGGAAGCTCGATCCGCTGCCCTTGAGCGCCTCAAGACCGTAGCCCGAATTCACGAGCTTGCGGAAATATGCGTAGGATGCGGTGTCAACGTCTGCCGAGAAGGTAGATATGTTGTTTTTCGAGGTGCTGATAAAGTCGTTTTCAACGATATCAGTCGGGGGAACGGCTTCATCTCCGTTAGGATCGCTCACGTCAGGCATCATCACATCGTCCACTACCTCCTCGTTCTCAGCGCCATAGGTGTACTCGGGCTTCTCGTTCGGACTCGACGGGTTACCTGCCACGCCACCGTTCATATAGTCGCCATCCTCCGAGGCACTGCCCTTGGCATCACACGACACGAGCGCAAACAGCATTATTATCGCTAACAAGAGCGACCATATTCTCACATAATTCTTGGGTTGTTTCATAGTAACCTCCAATACTTATTTCAGTATCTCCGAAACACATTCAACGAACTCTTCGTCGGGGATTATCTCTGCCTCGTAATCGAATACAACGCAGCCCTCGTTGCCCGCGCCGTCCTTAAGATAGGGAGAGACGACCGTTCCCTGCCCGTCGACGATCCAGACGTAGCAGGAAAGATCGGGCGAGACCTCGCCGACCTCTTTTCCGCTTCCCATAGCCCCCATCAGCTCACCAAGCTGCGTTGAGCTTAGGGACGCGACGTAGACCTCGTCACCGTCGGCATATTGCCAAACCAAGCTCGCGTTACCCGTATAGGTGAGACTTTCCGCCGAAGGGTAGACCGTGCAGTTATCAAGCGACGAGCCGCGAACGTCCATCATATACGCGTCAAGAGCGCCGTGCTCCACTTCGCCGTCATTTTCGGGGTGCTTGTCGGGATTTTCCACCACTCCGCCACTGTTTTCTTCGCTTCCTTCGAGTCCTTCCACCACTCCGGCGGTGCTTTCTCCCGAGTCTCCACCAAGATTACCCAAGTCGGACATATTGCGAAGCATCGGCATCGCTACCGCGATCACGAAAACAAGAGCAATACAAGCCGCCATGAGTCCAAGCTGGTGGAAGTTAAATCTTCGCACCGCCTTGTAGCCGATCGCCTCGTCAAGAAAGCTATCGTCTATATTGCCGATTGAGTCGAGCAGGCGCTCGGCTTTTTCTTTTTTATCCATCATAAAAGCTCCTGCTCCTCCAATCTTTCTTTTAACTCTGCTCTCATTCTGAACAGTGTGGTCTTTACCTTTGACTCGCTGATATCAAGTCTGTCGGCTATCTCGTCGATAGAGCTTGAATAAAAGTAGCGCAAAACGAACATAACTCGCTTTTCCTTGGGTTGTCCGTACAAAAATTCGTTAAGCTGCTCGCTTATCCGCTTGTCGTCGTATTCCTCGGACGGTGTCCTGCCTCCCGAGATACATTCGGAAAGCTCCGCGGTCAAATTGTCAATTCCGCCGCGCTTTTCTCTGTGCTTTTTACGGAATCGGTCGACCGAGATCCTGCGCGTTATTTTCGAAAGAAACGCGCCGAGAAATTCGGGTCTTGCCGTCGGCATCGCGCCCCATGCGTCGAGATATGTATCGTTTACGCACTCCTCGGCATCCTCGCGCGACGAAAGCAAGGAATATGACAGCGAATGTAGCATTCTGCCGTATTTTTTGTCGGACTCCAGTATTGCATGCTCGTCTCGCGCCCAATACAAGTCAACGATTCTGCGGTCGTCCATGGTAATCTCCGTTCCGCCGCACACGGCCCCCAAAAAGCTCACTTAATTCACTTTGGGAAATCCCGTGGCGGCAAAAATAGTAATCGATGAATTTTGCCGTCAAGGCAAAATTCGCGCGTGAAAAAGCATACTTCACAGTTAAAGGAATGTAATTTTCACGCTAACCTCTTTTCGTTGTGTGTTTCGGGCTTCATCCTATAAATCGCCCTTTTTTCGATTTGGTTACAGTTTTTTGAAAAATTTTTCGCTTTTTGCAAAAAGCTTTGTAAAAAGAAGGTGACTGATGCAAGGATATATGTACTTTTCTTGCCAACAGCGGCAAGAAAAGTACGAAAAGAAACGCCGCTTAAAGAGGTGGGAGGTTTCGCCGTTCAAAAAGCAGCAAGCCGCATTTTGAACTTGCTCAACATCTCCCCCTCTTTAAGAATTCTCCCCCTCTGCCCTTCGGGCGCATCCAA
>CAZQLJ010000061.1:0-9193 GCA_964594085.1 uncultured Clostridium sp. | reverse complement strand
AGAGTCTTGCCCGCCTCGTCGATCTTCTTTTTCGCCTTTGCGAGCACGGAAGAGAAGTTATCATACTGCGATTTGACTGCCGCGAGTATCTTTCTTACTTCGTTCGCCTTTTCATTGATAGCGGCAAATCTGAAGCCCATAGCAAGCGAATTAAGAAGCGCGGTGATAGTTGAAGGACCTGCGATCATAATATTGAACTCGGTCTGCAGTCTTTCGGGAATAGCGTTCGGGGAAGAAGCTATCTCTGCATAAAGTCCCTCGCTTGCAAGGTACATTATGGCAAACGGCGTGGTCTTGGGTACACTTATGTATTTGCGGACAGCTCGCGCCTCCTGAACAACTCTCTCCTCAAGCGCTTTTCTTGCCGCCCGTGTTGCATCGGGGTCTGCGCGGTCTGCCGCCTCGCAAAGACGGACGTAATCTTCCATAGGGAATTTGGAATCGAGAGGGAGATAGGTTATCTCGGAATAATTATCGCCCGACGGTATCTTTATGGCAAACTCCACTCTCTCCTTCGAGCTTGCAGTGGGAGCGTAATTTTCAACGTACATATTGGGGATAGTCTGGTCGAGAATGTTTTTGAGCTGTACCTCTGCCCAGGTTCCTCTTGCCTTTACGTTAGTCAATACGCGATTGAGGGAAGTGACGTGCTCTGTAATACCGCCAGACATTTCTTTCATTTCGCCAAGAGCCCGATATAGATTTTCAAGCTGACTCGAAACCGTCTTAAACGAGCTGTCAAGCCTTTGCGTGAGGGTATTGGTCAGCTTTTCGTCAACGACGGCTCTCATTTCCTCGAGCTTCTTTTCGTTGCTCTCGCGTATCTTCGTCAGCGAGTCCTCGATGCGCTGATTTTGCTTTTCGGTCATTTCTGCGTTCTTTTCGCGAACGGTGTTTATTCCCGTCGCCATTTCGCGATATATACGTAGAAGCTGCTCGCGATTCGTTTCGGTCAGCTCCTTGAGCAATTTGTTTATATCCGACATCTGTCTGGAAACCTCGTCGCGCTGAGCGCGAGCGACCGCGTTTTGCTCGGTTCGGTTGCGCGAGAATTCGTTATATATGCTTTCCTTGAGCTCGGCGAGCTGTCGCTCGGTCTTGCCGCTGTCCGAAAGCTTTTTCATTTTTCCGTACATAGCGATCACCGTGATAAGACAGACGGCGGATATGCAGAGCGAGATAATACAAGTTATAAGTATAAAAGTATCCATAATTGTTCCAATCGTTCAGTTTCTTATGTTGTGAGAGTTTTCGGTCAGGTTATCTCCTCGATGTGATAAATATAGTCAATCGAGCGCAGAGCCTCGATTATCTCACTGTGAGTCTTATATTTTTTAAGCTCCTGACTCTGAATAGTCAGCGCAACGGTATAAACGCTCAATCCCGAGGTTATGTACGCGGGATTGACCTCGATATCGTCTATCTTCATGCCAAGCTTGCGTATCGTTGCAACGAAGCTTTGCAGATTTTCCTTGTTTTTTAGCTCAAGATGCACCTCGAAGTGATTGGATTTGTTCTTAAAGCGTCGCTCGAGGTGGGGGAAGGTAGAAAGGCAGAGCATCATAGTCACAAATCCGATAACTGAAACCGTATAGAAGCCCGCGCCGATAAGCAGACCGATAAATCCGACCGCCCAGAGAGCCGCCGCGGTGGTCAGTCCCTTGATCTGATTTTTTGAGCTGAAAAGAATGGAATTCGTGCTTATTATCGCAATTCCTACGACGACTGCCGCAGAGACCATAGGGAATGATACGCTAAAGGTCGTCATAATAAAAATATCAAGGAGCATCGCCATAGTAGATGCCAACGATATCAGCATAAACGTACGCAGACCTGCAGCGTGACGCTTTGTGGAACGCTCCCAACCGATGATAGCGGAGAAGAGTATTGACATCGCGGTTCTTAAAAGTATCGACCAAAGATCAAGTCTGCTTGACCATTCACCAAGCAATCGGCTTATTGGATCGACTGTGTTCAATATATCGTTTACACTCATAATAAATCCTTTCTATCTGCGATTTCTGAATCTTCGTTTTTGCAGCTCTGACAATGCCTCGAGTTGTTCATCAGCAGCTTCTGTGAATGCCTGCTCCTCGGGCGATATCTCGCGCCTTTCGGGGTCGGGAAGCTCTTCGCGTATCTTGTTTATGCGTTCTATAAGCATTTCGACCTCGCTCTTGGGCTTTCCGTTTTCGTCAAGCGGCTCTACGGGGGCAATATCCTCGATCTTATTTGAGAACGAGCCCGAAAGATAAAGCGAGAGCTTGGCACACGCAGGGCCAATGAGCTCGTACAGAATACTTGAAGCAAGAATTATCGTCTGCAGACTTTCGCCCGTCTCGCCGCCAAGCGTTCTTGCCGCCATTGCCGCAAGACCGATAGCGACTCCTGCTTGAGGGATCAGCGCGAGTCCGAGGTAATTTCGGATGCCCTTGGAGCTTTTGGTGATAAATCCGCCGAGAAACGCTCCGCCGTATTTTCCGACCATTCGGACAAGAAAATAAAGTATCGAGATCAAGATTATCGGAACTGTGCCCGAGCTTCCGGACGAGGTAAACAGAGACTCAATTTGCAGATTTGCTCCCGAGCGAACGAAGAAAAGAAGCATCACGGGAGGGCTAAAATAGTTGAGCTGCATATAAAGCTTGTCGTCCCCGGTGATATTTATATACACCATTCCCATCGCGATACAGCCGAGAAGCGGGGAAATATCGAGAAGCGTACATATTCCGCAGAACAAGAAAAGCATACTGATCAGGATTATCAATCTGTTATCCGTGGATCTTTTTACGGGCATAAGCAACTTCAAAAAGAAGCCGAAAAACGCGCCGAGCATCATTACTCCGATATTGATAAGAACGGGCATAATGATATCCGTCGGGGAAACGGAGCGACCCGAGCCACCCATAAGAGCACCCGCAACCGACAGCGCGATGCTGAATGCTATAAGGCTGAGCACGTCGTCGAGCGCTATGACTTGAAGAAGCGTGTCAACAAACTCTCCCTTTGCTTTGGTCTGACGGATAGTCGTCGCCGTTGAGGTCGGCGCCGTCGCCGCCGCCAAAGCAGAGAGAACGATCGAGAAAACGGGATCGAGGCGCAAAATAAAGAATGTCAAAATAAAGACTAAAAATGCGGCGATAAGCGCCTCGCAAGCGGTTATAACTAAAGTTTTTAGTCCGTTTTTTCGCAGAGAGGAGACCTTGAAAAATTCTCCAACGCTGAATGCGATAAATGCAAGTGCTATATCGGAGATAAAATCCGTGCCCTGAATGACAGTTTCGGGAATCAGGTCAAGGCAGAACGGACCTATCAGAATTCCCGCGATTATATACGCAGTAACGTTTGGAAGCCGAAGCAGCTTAGTAATCCTTGTCAGCGCAAATCCCGAAAAAAGCATTATGGATATTGCGATTATCACAACGGCTGACGGTGAGATAGTCAAATAAAAATCGTTTAGCACGCCTCGTCCTCCTTTCTATTAAAAAACGAAAAGACACACCAAAACAAAAGCCCCAAAGCGCCTTTTGCTGTGATACGTCTCCGCAAACTTATGTTATATAATTATTATATAAGATTAGTGCAATTTTGTCAAGTGATATTCCCAATTTTACGTCCATTTATTGACAAACCTGTGCCTTGCGTGTTATAATTGACGTGAGGTTAAAATCCAAAGCTTATACGGAGGAAAAGTTGATGAATGAAAATATAAGCTGCTCAAGCTGTTCCAAGGAAAACTACAAAACCGTACCCCTGACTCGCATATTTGATAAGCTGAATGAATTTTTCTCAAAAAATGATCTTCCTGCCGTTGGCAGACTTCTCGATTACTGGGAGGGAGAGGCTATCGCGCTTGAAGATATGCGCGGCCTTTTAGAGATACTCAACGAGAAGGTAGGGTATTACAGAAGAACTGCCGAAAAGGAAAAGGCTTTATCGGCTGTTAATTCTGCATTTGAACTTATCGAGAAAAAGGGAATAGGCGATCCCGTATCTGTGGGAACTGTCTATCTCAACTGCGCTACTACAATGAAAGCCTTTGGTATGGTGGAGAATGCGATGCCTTACTATGAGAAGGCGAAGGCGATATACGAGAGTTATCTTGAGCCCGACGATTACAAAATGGCGGCGCTTTACAATAATATTTCGTCGGCTTATAAGGATCTTGGCGACTATATTCAAGCAGAAGATGCCTGCTACAAGGCTATCGAGATATTGAAGCAGAACGAGGACTGCCGCGGCGAGATCGCGGTGACTCTGATAAATATAGCTCATCTTTATCACGATCAAGATCCGTTTGATGAAAGAATATATGAGTTGATGGATAAGGCTTGGGATCTGTTGAAATCGGAGAAGAATACGCTTGACGGTGATTTTGCGTTTCTGTGCTCAAAATGCTATCCGTCGTTTGAGTTTTTTGGATATTTTGAAAAAGGAGCAGAGCTTAAGGCTCTGACCGAGAGGATATATGAAGGGAATTGAGCTTTCAAAAGCCTATTTTGAGGAATACGGAAAACCAATGCTCGAAAAGGAATTTCCAGAGTTTTTGGACAGGATTGCAGTAGGGTTTGTCGGTCACGGCTCGGAATGCTTTGGCTTTGACGACGATATATCTTCGGATCACGATTTTGAGCCCGGATTTTGTATATGGTTGACCGAAGAAGATGAGCAAGCGGTCGGGTTCAGACTTTTTCGGGCTTATTCAAAGCTCCCAAAGGAATTTATGGGCGTAAAATGCCTTGACAGAAGCGCTATGGGCTCGAAAGAAAAGGGAGTACATACGATATCCGAGTTTTATTCGGCTTACACGGGCAGACGCGGTGCTCCTGAATGCTGGCAGGATTGGCTCTATACCCCCTCACACTATTTTGCCGAAGCGACCAATGGCGAGATCTTTTGCGACCCTCTCGGCGAATTTACAAGAATACGCGATATCATCAAAAACGGTATGCCCGAAGACGTCAAACTGAAAAAGATCGCCTCGTGCGCGCTTCACATGGCTCAGTCGGGGCAATACAATTATAAGCGCTGTATAGCTCACGGAGAGCTTGGCGCGGCGAGATTTGCTCTGAATGAATTTGCCTCAAACGCGTCAGAATTGGCATTTTTGCTCGAGCGACGTCACGCGCCTTATTACAAGTGGATATTGAGGGCAATGCGAGAGCTTCCTAAACTTAGTTTTCTTACCAACAAAATAGAGGAGCTGATCACTATACCGTCCGACGAGACCATAAAAATTGAGCTTATGATAGAGGAGATCAGTTCGGTTTTCATTGAAGAATTCAAAAAGCAGGGAATTACCGAAGCTACCTGCACTTTTCTTGAATCTCACGCATATTCTATCAATGATCAAATATCAAACTCCGAGATCAGAAATCTGCACGTTTTTTATAGCAATTAAAAAAATTTCGCGCCGTGTCGGTTTTACCCGCCACGAGCGCGAATTTTTATTGAATTATTCCACCGCCGATGACGTAGTCGCCGTCGTACATTACCGCCGATTGTCCCTTCGCGGGAGCTCTTTGCGGCTCGTCAAACGTCAAGGTTATCTCATCGGGTCCCGTTTGCTCTGCATAAGCGTCGCTTTCGGTATGATGGTAGCGTATCTTAGCTTTCACCCTTATTTTGCCCTCGATTTTATCGAAAGGAATAAGATTTATACCTCTTATGATGACGGTATTCGTAAACAGCTTGTCCTCATCGGCAAGTGTGACGGTATTTTTCTCGGCATCCTTCGCCGCAACGAAAATATGCCGTCCCATTGATATTCCAAGGCCTTTACGCTGACCGATCGTGTAATGTATCACGCCCTTGTGCCGACCGAGAATATTGCCGTGCTCGTCGATATAATCTCCCTCGGGGAATTTCTCTCCGCGCTCTTTTTCTATAAACGACGCGTAGTCTCCGTCAGGCACGAAGCAGATATCCTGACTGTCGCTTTTGTGAGCAATTACAAATCCTCGCTCCTCGGCCATCTTTCTTATCTCGGGTTTAGTAAGCGATCCAAGAGGGAAAAGCGTGTGAGATAACTGATACTGCGAAAGCGACCAGAGCATATAGCTTTGGTCTTTCTTTTCGTCGGTGGCTTTTCTTAAAAGAAAGCGTCCGTTTTTTTCTTCTATTTGGGCGTAATGTCCCGTTGCTACCAGATCCGCTCCGCGCGCGATCTCCATATCAAGCAATGTGCCGAATTTGAGCAGCTTATTGCAAATGATACAAGGATTGGGAGTTCCACCGGACACGTAGGTGTCGATAAAATCCTTCACGACTGTGTCGTGGAATCTGTCTTCAAGATCATAAACAGTGTGTTCTATGCCTATCTTGTTGCAAACGGCTTTAGCGTCGGAAATATCGTTTGCGGTAAGATCTGTACCGTCCTCATTGATCTTCGGACAGAGCTTCATCGTAACTCCGCTGACCTCATAGCCTTGCTCAAGAGCAAGCAGAGCCGCCACAGCACTGTCAATTCCGCCACTCATAGCGACCGAGACCTTTTTCTTTTCTATCATAGCTTTTCCTTTGTTACCAATTATATTTTGTCAGTTCGCCCTGCTCCCGCATATCCTCAAAATCTCTCTGACGAAGTATCTCATAGACCGCAATAGCAACCGAGTTTGAAAGATTGAGGGAACGCAATCCGTCTCTCATAGGAATACGAACGCAGGTTTCGGGATTTGCATAGAGCAGCTCCTCGGGGAGTCCCTTGGTCTCCTTGCCGAACATTATCCACGCGTCGTCGGGGTAGGCTACGTCGGAATATTTGTGCTTTGCTTTGGTTGAGAAATAATAGACCTTTACCTCAGGGTGCTTGGAATAAAAATCGTCAAGCCCGTCGTAAAAGGTTATATCGAGCTTATCCCAATAATCAAGTCCCGCGCGCTTTAGCTTTGCGTTGTCGATCTCAAATCCCAAGGGACGTATGAGATGAAGGGAAGCGCCCGTGGCGGCGCAGGTGCGGGCGATATTGCCCGTGTTTTGCGGTATTTCGGGCTCGCAGAGAACTATATTTATTCGTGACATTTGTTCTGACCTCTGAAAACGTGATTAATCACTCTAATTATATAACACCAAAGGATCTTTTTCAAGTGTTTTAGGAAAATTTACAAATATAGGTTGCTTTGGAGCAGACAATATAGTATAATATAATTTAAAATGAGTAACTGTGGCTTGCGACGGAAAAAACGACGCAAAATTATAAATAATCACTCGAAAGGAGTCATTTATGGGACTCGGAACAAAGATTTTTGGAACTTACAGCGATCGTCAGATCAAAAAGCTTGAAAAGATCGCTAATCAAATAGAGGCATTGGCGGATAAATACTCCGCGATGAGCGACGAGGAACTCAAAGAGGTAACCGTAGTCCTCAAGGGACGACTTGCGGCAGGAGAAACGCTCGATGACATTCTCCCCGATGCATTTGCGGCTGTAAGGGAAGCCGATTGGCGAGTTCTCGGTAAGAGACCCTTCCACGTGCAGTTGCTCGGCGGTATCATACTCCATCAGGGTAGAATTGCCGAAATGAAAACCGGTGAGGGTAAAACTCTCGTTGCAACTCTCCCCGCATATCTGAATGCTCTTGCAGGTAACGGCGTTCACATCGTAACCGTAAACGACTACCTTGCGCGTCGCGACAGCGAGGAAATGGGCAGAGTTTACGGATTTATGGGACTTACTACAGGTCTTGTTGTTCCGGGCATGAGCAACCCCGAAAAGCAGGCTGCTTATCAGGCAGATATAACCTATGGAACGAATAACGAATTCGGCTTCGACTATCTTCGCGATAATATGGTCGTTTACAAGGAGAGAATGGTACAAAGAGGCCACGCATTCGCTATTGTGGACGAGGTAGACTCGATACTCGTTGACGAGGCGAGAACTCCTCTTATTATTTCGGGCGCAGGTGACGAGCCGACCGATATGTACGAGAGAGCCGACCGATTTGCAAGAACTCTTCGTAAGCTTGTCACTAAAGAGATAGACGCTAAAGAGGAGCAGGACGATATCGACGCAGATTATATCGTCGACGAGAAGGCGAGAAATGCCGTTCTCACCCCTCGCGGTGCGCGCAAGGCAGAGGCATTTTTCGGAGTTGAAAATTTCACCGATCCCGAAAACTCCGATCTTATGCACTACGTAAACCAGGCAATCAAGGCACACGGCACTATGTTCCGCGATCAGCAATACGTCGTCACGGACAAGGGCGTTCTGATAGTTGACGAATTTACGGGACGTATTATGCCCGGAAGAAGATACTCTGACGGCTTGCATCAGGCAATCGAGGCAAAGGAAGGCGTTAAGGTAGAGAAGGAAAACAAAACCCTTGCAACCATTACCTTCCAGAACTACTTCAGAATGTACAAAAAGCTCTCGGGTATGACGGGTACGGCTCTGACCGAGGAAAACGAGTTCAAGGAGATATATTATCTTGACGTCGTTGAGGTCCCCACGAATAAGCCGATGATAAGAGAAGATCATCCCGACGCGGTCTACAAGACGGTAAACGGAAAATACAACGCGGTCATAGAGCAGATCAAGGAATGTCACGCAAAGGGACAGCCCGTGCTTGTCGGTACGGTCTCGATCGAAAAATCCGAGGAGCTTTCGCGCAGACTTATGAGCGCGGGAATCAAGCACACCGTGCTTAATGCAAAATTCCACGCTAAAGAGGCGGAGATCGTTGCACAGGCAGGTAAGCTTGGCGCGGTAACCATTTCCACCAATATGGCAGGACGCGGAACCGATATCATGCTCGGTGGAAATCCCGAATTCTTGGCAAAGCAAGAGATGAGATCCAAGGGAATACCCGATGAGATAATTGCCGAGGCAAACGGCACGTCGGACACCGACAACGAGGAAATAATCGAGGCAAGAAAGCTCTTCTCCGAGCTTTATGAGAAGCACAAAAAGGAGATAGCGCCCGAAGCCGAGCAGGTCAGAGAAGTGGGCGGACTCTTTATTCTCGGTACCGAAAGACACGAGAGCCGCCGTATAGACAATCAGCTTCGCGGTCGTTCGGGTCGTCAGGGAGACCCCGGCGAATCCCGTTTCTATCTCTCGCTTGAGGACGACCTTATGCGTCTTTTCGGTTCTGACAGAATTATCGGTCTTGTTGACCGACTTGGTCTTGACGAAAATACACCTATCGATGCGAAAATGCTCTCAAACTCTATTGAGAGCGCGCAAAAGAGGATA
>CAZQLJ010000060.1:0-9242 GCA_964594085.1 uncultured Clostridium sp. | reverse complement strand
TGCGCGCTGACGCTTATCATATCCGCGCCGAGCGTTTTCACGGTGAACGGCACCTTCAAAAAGCCCTGCACGGCATCGCAATGGGTAACGGCATCAGGGCATTTTCTCTTGACGGCTGAAAACAGCTTTGCGACGTTATAGACCGCGCCCGTTTCGTTATTCACGAGCATAAGCGACACGAGAGCAACACTTTCGTCGAGCTCCGCTATAAATTCGTTCTCGTCAATAACGCCGCCACGAGTTGAGACTCTTACGATCTCAAAGCCGTCCTTTTCAAGCTTTCGCATAACGTTGTCGACCGAAGGGTGCTCGGAATTTGTGGTGATGACCTTGTTATGCCGTCTTTTTTCCTTTGAATAAAGGCTTCCAAGTATTGCGGTATTGTTTGACTCGCTTCCGCAGGACGTGAAGATTAGATTCTCTGTCGACGGGTGCGAGAGACCGAGAGCCGAACCGACCTGCTCTCTTGCGCGGTCGATAAGCCTTCTCGCTTCGATTCCCATCGCGTGTCTTGACGACGGGTTGCCGTAGACCTCGATAGCCTCTATCATTTTTTTCTTCGCCGCCGCCGAGATCTCGGTGGTGGCGCTATTATCCAAATATATCATTTTATCTTATGTCAAAATTCTCTATCATTTTTGCAACGTCAGACAGATGAGTGTCAAACTGCTCGGGCAGAGCCGTATAGGTCACGGTATAAAATACAGCTCCCTTGACGACGATAGCCTGAAACTGCTTGTATTCCACGCCACCGCTGACTATCGTGTAAACGTACTGCTTGGCGGGTACTCCGTCCATCTTGATGTCCTCGGTGGAAATGAGCTCGTAGGACTCAAAAATATCCTTATATCTTGCCTCACATTCGGCGAAATATTCTTCAACGGTCTTGCTTTCGTCCTTGGTCATATACATCTGAACGCTTACGTTCGAGGAATCGCTCTCCGAAACGTATGCCGCGGAAAACTCGGAACGGTTATTGACTATCCAGCTCTTCGGAACGAAAAATCTGTACGCGAGCTCATCGGTAGAGATAAGCTTCATTCCCTCGGGCACGGTAACCTTGTCGGAATACTTCTTGTCTTCTTCATTCTTATAGGGCTCGGCAAATACGAAATATGGCAATATGCCCGCACCGTCGCTATCTCCCTCTACGGTTTCAAGGTAAGCATCGTAGCTCTCGAGAGGCGCGCTGTAAACGAAGACGTAAAGCTCGTCCTCATATCTTGCCATTACCTGCATAAATTTGTAGTCCACGGTCTCACTTTTCTCGCCGTTGACCAGCGTGATCTTAGCCGTGTAAACGTATTTATACGCAGGCTTGCCACCAAGCACCATAGTCTCGTGCTTGCCCGACCATTCGTAGTCCTTGAGCGAATTTGCGAAATTTTCGTTGCATTTGTTCCAATATTCCTCCACGGACAATTCTCCCGCATCGTCGGCAACGGTCACGTTCACCGACACACCTGCGGATGCCGAATAATATGCACTCGTTACGCCGCCTGTGGTATTGGGCGTCCACTGCGTAGGCACGTAAAGTCTGAAGCAATCGCCCTCGCAAGCTACAAGCTGGTAGCCCTCGGGCACGTCGCTATTCGAGCACGCAGCGAGCACCGAAACAAGCATTGTCAAAAGCAGCAGTGCTGCCGCGATTCTTTTTATCTTACTTGACATTTTGATACTCCCATCTTATTTGCCAAAATTCAGCATTTCTTCCGCCGCCGAAAGAATGCCTATCTTACCACTCTCATAAGTAAGTCCACCCTGGAAGAAGACCGTATAAGGCGGTCTCATCGGACCGTCTGCAGAAAGCTCTATCGAAGCGCCTTGCACAAACGCTCCCGCCGCCATAATGACCTCGTCGGTATAGCCCGGCATTGCCCAAGGCTCAGGCGTGACGAAGGAATCGACGGGCGAGCCCTTCTGAATTCCTCTACAGAATGCGCAAAGCAACTCGGGTGCTCCCGTGATTACAGTCTGAATTATGTCGGATCGCGTTTCGTTCCATTTCGGTGAAACGTTATATCCCATCTCTCCGAAGATATATGCCGCGAGGTGCGCCGTTTTAAGCGCTTGCGCGGTGGTGTGCGGAGCGTAGAAAAGTCCCTTGTACATATTTTTGGTCTGACCAACCGTCGCGCCGACCTCAAGTCCGCAACCGACGCTCGTAAGCCTGTACGACGCGAGCTCGACCGCGCGAGCCGAGCCTGCGATATATCCGCCTGTCTCTGCCATACCGCCACCGGGGTTTTTGATCAGCGAACCGATGATCATATCCGCTCCGACCGCCGTTGGCTCGATAGTCTCGGTAAACTCGCCGTAGCAGTTATCGACCACAACGTAGGTCTCGGGAGATATTCCCTTGACGTAGCTTACAAGCTCGCCGATCTCGCCAACCGTGAGAGTCTTGCGGTTGAGATAGCCCTTCGAGCGCTGAACAAAGATCACCTTGACGGGCTTCCCTGCCTCAAGCTCGGTCTTCAATACCTCGCCGATAGCCGCGAAATCAAAGCCGCCGTCCTCGGTAAGCTCTATTTGCTTGTATCTTACGCCAAAATCGGCAAGCGAGCCGTTTCCTGCCTCGCCCTGAATGCCGATGACTTCCTCAAGCGTATCGTAGGGCTTGCCCGCGACCGAGCACATAAGATCGCCAGGACGAAGCAGACCGAAAAGTCCGATAGTCAGAGCCTGAGTGCCGTTTACTATGTTATGACGGACGAAAGCCGCCTCTGCTCCGAAAACGTCTGCCCAGATGCGATCGAGCACGTCGCGTCCGCGGTCGTCGTAGCCGTAGCCGCTTGTTGTGTCAAAATTGGTCGCCGCGACCCTGTGCTCGCGGAACGCGTCCATTACTTTATTGGTGTTTTCAAACGAGATCTCGTCTATTTTCGCAAATATCGGCACAAGATCTCTTTCTGCCGTCAATGCGAGTTCGTTTATTCTCTGTGAAAATTGCATTTTGTTTTCCTGTTCTCTATGTATTGGGGAATGTGAAGGATGCGTGGGAACGCGTACCTTCGGCGAGCCGCTTTTTAGGCAAAAAGCGGCGCAAAAACCTTCCTGAATAAAAGATGTGACTATGCCCGCCCCATATGTAATTTTACAACTTGAGTGTATGAGGTTTTTTCTTTTTCAGGAAAGTGTTTGGAGTCTTGAACCTTTCTTCCAAAAAGGTTCAAGCGGGGTATGGGCAGAGCCCCATAGCTCCACATTTGTCACTTATACGTTCTGAACGAAAGCGACGGCGAGGTCAACGCAAGCGGTTACGTCACCCGAGTCGATCATTTCGACGTTGGAATGGATATATCTTGTGGGGATCGAGATCGCGCCTGCGTGCGCGCCTGCGCCTGCTCTCTGCATAGAAGCGGTATCGGTGCCGCCTGCGAGAAGGATCTCACACTGATATTTGATGTCGTTTTCCTTTGCAAGCTCGATCATCTTATCTACTACCAATTTGTCGCATATAACAGAGCTGTCCTTGATCTTGATAGCCGCGCCGCCGCCTATCGAGCACTCCATAGGCTTTGAGCCGGGGGTGTCGCCGGTTGCGGTTACGTCGAACGCGATGCCGTAATCTGCCGCGATCGCAAACGCCGCGGTAAGCGAGCCGCGAATTCCGACCTCCTCCTGAACCGAGAAGCAGAAATATACGTCATTCTTGCACTCGGTCTCGGAGAGCTTTTCAGCGATCTTGATAAGCGCTACGCAACCGATACGGTCGTCCATAGGTCTGCCGCAGATCCTCTTGCCGATCTTCTCAACGGAGGGCTCCGCAACGAAGAAATCGCCAAGCTTGACCTTCTTTTCGGCTTCCTTTTTATCCTTTGCACCGATGTCGATGTAAACGTTCTCTGCCTTGATCTCGGCAGCGGAAACACCTGCGTTGGGAACGAGCACACCCTTGACTCCGCGCTCGGAAACTACGTAGGAGAAGCAAGCGGAAACGAAATTTATGCCGCCGATGGTGGTAACGCGGATCATCCCCGATTCCTCGATATGAGTTACCATAAATCCGATCTCATCCATGTGAGCGCAGAGCATTATCTTCTTTTTGTCCTCGGCGCATCCGTATTTGACTGCGATGAGATTGCCCATAGCGTCCTCGTAGACCTTGTCGGTAAGAGGAGCGATATAGCCCATGATCTTGTTGGATATAGCGTGTTCTCTGCCCGAAACAGAGGGGCAATTATTAAGAGCCTTTATTATATTAAGCATTTTTTCGTCTTCCTTTCAAAAATCAAATCTTGTTTGCGGTGATAATAGTATCCACAAAATTCTTAAGAGAAACATAGTCCTCACTATCCGCAACGCAGGACGCGCTGTGCATATATCTTACGGGCACTGCAAGTGAAATGACCTTCACTCCCTCGCAGGCGCGCTGAATATTGACAGCTCCCGTCTTGCCCGAGGTCGTCTTCTTGATCTGATATTTCACGTTGCCGTTTTCTGCTTCCTGAATAGCAAGCTCGGTGAGTCTGCGGTCGTATATCGTGCCGCGGTCAGCAAAGGAGATGGCAACTCCCTCGCCAAGCTTGACCGCGCAGGAGGGCTCTCCAGATACCGCGTCTCCCGCCTCGACCGAGTCGAGAACTATTGCAGCGTCGGGCTTAATAGTCTGCGCCGCAACGCGAGTTCCCGAGAATGCGGTCTCCTCACAGCAGGTGAACGCAAAATAAACGTCGCAAGGCAGTGCCTTGGCACGCTCTCTGAAGGAACGCATGATCTCGATCATAGCTGCACACGGGATTCTGCCGTCGAGCGCCTTGCCCTTCATATATCTGCCGTCCTTGCCAAAGAGCGAGAACTTCGAAGCGAAAACTCCAACGTCGCCGATCTCAAGCTCGGCTCTCGCTTCGCTTTCATTGTTCGCGCCGATATCTACGTTCATTTTGTGTATGGGGGTCGCGTGCTTTCTTTCGTCGGCCGACTGCATGTGTATCGCCTTGGATGCCACGATGCCCTCTATTCTCTTGTTTTCATCTCCGAGAACAAGATTTCTTCCGCAAAGCACTCTCGGATCTATCGAGCCGATAGGTGCTATCTTGATATATCCGTCCTCGTCGAAGTCGCGGATCATAACACCGACTTCGTCCATATGAGCGCAGACCATGACCTTTCTCGGCTCTGCGGCGTTATATTCAAGTCCGCTTCCGCACATTTTGGCGATAACGTTTCCCGCGCGGTCTGTACAATACGCGTCGCAGCAATCGTCGATCTGGGATATGATAAACTCGGCAACGTTGCCCTCACAGCCCGAAGGGCCGAAAAGCTCGGACAGCTTGCCTACAAGCTCTGTTCCGTAATATTTTTTCATCTTGCAAACACCTCCGCGATCTCCTTGGATTTGATAAACTCGGAAACGAGATCCGCTAATGCTTTCGCGTCGTCAAGCGACAAAAGCTCGTTTGCCGTGTGCATATTGCGCAAGGGTAGGCTGCAAAGCACGGTGGGGATTCCCTCGCGTACCGTTCCCGTAGCGTTCGCATCGGTTCCAGTGCTTCCTGGCGACGCGCGGAGGGTATACTTTATTCCCTTCTCCTCGCAAAGCTTTGCCGTCATCTTGGTCAGCTTTCTGTTGGTTACAGGCGAGATATCAATCGAAATTCCCGTACCGATAGCCGTCCATTTCATACCCGTCATTTCGGGTATCCAGGAGTTTGTTACGTCCATTACGAGCGCGTAATCGGGGTCGATACCATAAGCCGCAGGACCCGTTCCAACGCAACCGATCTCCTCTCTCGTTGCAAATACGAAATAAACGTCGGCGACCATATCAAGACTGTCGACCGCATCGATTCCGTAAACGGCGCAAGCGCCGCAAGCCTTATCGTCGAACGCTTTGCCGACGAGCTTGCCGTTCTTGAGCAAATGATATTCGCCCTTGTAGCTTATGGGTGTGCCGAGGGGGCAGAGTTCTTTTAGCTCGTCGTCGGGATAGCCCGTGTCTATCACAAGCTGGTCGATGGGCTTGAGGCTATCGTCGCCAAATTTGCGATCGCTCTCAGGAGTCGTTGCAAATATTCCGGGTATGGTCTCTTTACCGTAGATAACGACCTCACTCGAAGGGAGAAGTCTGGTATCAACTCCGCCGACGTTGGTGACCTTCAAAAAACCGCCCTTTTTGTATCCCGTGACCATCATTCCGATCTCGTCGAAATGGCAATCGATAAGTATTCTGGGAGCGCTTGCCTTGCCGCATTTCTTGACGAATATATGGTTGCCGATATTATCGGTATAGCTCTCGTCAAATTTTTTTCCTATGATCTCTACAAGCTTGTCCGTGCTGTAGCTTTCGTAGCCAGTTACGCTCATAAGAGAGGACAAGGAGATTATCAAATCCTTTAAGTTCATACTGATTTCCTTTCGCTGTTTTTATAATCCGTTTATTATTTCTTTGAATTTGTTTCCGCGCTCCTCGAAATTCTTGAACGCGTCGAAGCTTGCACATGCGGGAGAAAGCAGGACTATATCGCCCTTCTCTGCCATATTCGCCGCCGCGAGCACCGCTTCGTCAAAAATCGGGATATGTTTAACGGTGAGCTTTTCTTTATCGTAGCTCGGGCACCTTTCGATTTCAGCAAGTATATGCGGTGCCGATTGACCCGTGAGCACTACCGCTTTGACCCTTGTGCAAAGGTCGATAGCCAAGCCCTCAAAGCTGACGTTCTTTTCAGAGCCGCCGCAGATGATAATGGGGGCTTTATCAAGAGCCGAAAGCGCCGCCGAAGTCCTTGTGGGAGAGGAATCTATCGAGCTGTTGTAGTATCTGACTCTGTCTTTTTCACGGACAAGCTCGAGCCTGTGCTCTACACCGCCAAAGGTGGTGGCAACCTCTCTGACAGTCTCTGCCGAAACAAGTCCGTGCGTTACGGCTATCGCCGCCATATAGTTTTCTACGTTATGTATTCCCGGGAGAAGAATATCCGAAACCTTGAGTATCGGCTCTCTATCTTTTCCGTCGTCGAAATATATAACTCCGCCGTCGGCGTACACCGCCGAGCAATTTTTTTTCAAAATCGATTCTATTTCTTCGTACGACGAGCGCGTCGACGAAAAATAGGTTATGAAAACGTCACAGCTTTGGGCGATCCCATGGGTTATTACGTTTTCTCTGTTGACTACCAGCTGTTCTACACCCGAATGGCTGCAGATATTTCGCTTTGCCGCTACGTACTCGCCCATATCGGTATGCCAATTAAGATGATTTGGCGACATATTCGTTATAACCGCGCGGCTTGGCGACTTTTTCATAGTCTGAAGCTGGAAGCTTGAAAGCTCGACCACGGCAACGTCGTCCTCGGTCATCTCAAAGACGAGGGGGAGAAGCGGCGCGCCGATGTTTCCTCCAACGTAGGCTCTTCCCTTGCCGTTCTTCTTAAATTCGGTTTCTAACAATAGATGCGTTACGGTAGTCGTGGTCGTTTTGCCGTCCGAGCCCGTAATTCCAATGATTTGGCAGGGGCAGACCTCGAAAAAAAGCTCCATTTCGCTTGTCAGCTCTGCGCCGTTGTTTACCGCCGCGGTTATCTCGGGCAGGTCGGGGCGAATACCCGGGGAACGAAAGATATAGTCTCCGCCAAGAGAGCAAAGGTATCCTTCTCCCACCGAAAAATTTGCTCCGCGAGAAATAAGCTGTTGCGTTTGCACTTCGTTAAGTATATCCTTATCGCCGTCGTGCACTCTCACTCTCGCGCCCGCCGAGAGAAGTATCTCAACAAGCGGTCTGTTTGAACGTCCAAAGCCCAGCACTCGACAGTCTTTATTTTTAAATTTGTTGATCAAATAAGTCTTGATATCCAAAATTGCCTCCGATATAAACAATATCGCTATTATATATTATATAATATTTATCGTCTCGTTGCAAGCGAATTGAGAAACTTTTTGGAAATTATCACAAAAAATTTAAAATTCGGTCATTTTGCCTCTTTTCAAATCGACAAATTTATGATATAATACAAGATGTAGTATTATAATCATATTCCGAATGAATTTTTTTGAAAATATAGTATATGAAACCGACATCGAAAGGAAGTAGATTTAATGGCGCAGGACACCGTTAAAAGCAAGGCATCTCAGCAATACGACGACAGAAGCATACGCGCCCTCAAGGGTGCAGACCGCGTGCGTAAGCGCCCTGCGGTAATATTTGGCTCTGACGGTCTTGAAGGCTGTGAGCATTCATATTTTGAAATACTATCCAACGCGGTGGACGAGGCACGAGAGGGTCACGGAAACGAGATATTGACCATTCTCCACCCCGACCACAGTATAACCGTCGACGACCACGGTCGAGGCGTACCGCTTGGATACAATAAAAAAGAGGATCGCTGGAACTGGGATCTTATTTACTGCGAGCTCTACGCGGGCGGTAAGTACGATAACAACAACGGCTCCTCGGCATACGAATTCTCTCTTGGTCTGAACGGCCTCGGCGCTTGTGCGACGCAGTACTCTTCGGAGTTTATGGACGTTTATTCCTACGACGGCAAAATGGAGCGTCACATCGCGTTCAAAAAGGGCGAGCCCGTGACGGGTGTGCTTGAGGAGAGAGAGCTTGAAAGAAAGGAAAAGCGCACGGGTACGGTCATTCATTGGAAGCCCGACTCCGAGGTCTTTACCGACATAAATATCACCCCCGAGCGCATCAAGGATATCTTGCACCGTCAGGCAGTTGTTGTCGACGGCGTTACCTTCGTATTCAGATACACAAATAGCGAGGGCGAGGTCGTTGAGGAAAGGTATTTCTACGAGCACGGTATTTCCGACTACATCAAGGAGATCGTAGGCGATAGCGCAAAGACCGAGCCTGTGCTCTGGCATCTTGAAACGCAGGGCCGCGACCGCGACGACAAGGATGAGTACAAGCTCAAGGCAGACGTGTCCTTCTGCATCTCCAACACGACCAACCGACTTGAATATTATCACTGCGGAAGCTTCCTTGAATACGGCGGCTCTCCCGACCGCGCGGTCAAGAGCGCGTTCACCTTTGCGCTTGACAAATATATGAAGAGTGCAAACAAATACACGAAAAATGAGTCAAAAATAACCTTCGCGGACGTAGCCGACTGTCTGGTTCTTATAAGCAACAGCTTTTCGACCATGACATCCTACGAAAACCAGACGAAAAAGGCGATCACCAATACCTTTATTTACGAGGCGATGAACGAATTCTTGCGTTCAAATCTCGAGATATTCTTCCTTGAGCATCCCGTTGAAGCCGAAATTATGGCAAATCAGGTGCTCGT
>CAZQLJ010000059.1:0-9523 GCA_964594085.1 uncultured Clostridium sp. | reverse complement strand
GGGTTCCATCTTCTTGTGTGATGTCCGAAATGGACGCCTGCTTCAAGCAGCTGCTTGATAGAAATAATAGACATTTTTATGTCCTCCTTCGGTTTTTCCACCACAGTAGCTTTGGCGGCGCAATCTCCCTTTGTACAAGGATAAAGGAGACACCGACACCGCAATCGTGGTACTGTGTGTGTAATAATATTTTTCGCCGTGCTTTTTGCACAGCACTACGGATTATACCATATAATATATAAAATTGCAACAGCAACGGCAAATGTTTACATATTATTTACAATTTTATTTGAAAAATCTTCCCTTTCTTCCTGTTTTGCAGAAGCATTCGCAGTTTGACAGTTCGTTTTGCGGTATTTTGACGAGAATGGCATCTTCACCGATACATTCGATCTTGCACCACGGGATCATCAGCTCGTCTTTCTTGCCAAATAATGAAAATCCGTTGTTTTTCGGCACTGTGAACGACAGTATTCGTCCGTCGTCTATATCTATTTCAAACTCGCAGGGATAACCGAGCCGTTCCCCTCCGCAAAGGTTTATCACTTCTAACTCCCTTAACTCGTCAGTACTCATCTTTCGCATACAAACACCTCCAAAAAATATCAAGACTGCCAAAGTTGACAGTCTTGATAAAAATATATGCTTTTTTTCAGCGTTTATTTCTGTTTTTTGATATCAGATATACTACAAAAATCGCGATCGCATAAAGCACAATATACGCGGGGATCACGAAATACTCGCGCGTGCCCCAACCTACAGGATAAAACTCCGCGCTGAAGACGTTTTGCGTTGAAAATGCGCATATAGCAACCGCAACGGTATACGCTATTATGACCTTGAGCCAGCAATTGCTTCTTCCCTCGCCTTTTTTCGTGAATTTACGGTTGATCATAAATACCTCTACGAACACCGTAAGCAACAGACATATAAACACGGGAAGCTTGTAGGTTGTGTATGTGCCGAAAATTCCTACGTAATCGAATATCTTTATGAGAATGGCTATTACCGCGGCGACGAGCGCTCGCGAGAGGATGGACGGGATATTGTGCTTGATAAGATCGATTGGGTAGCTTGTAAAATCTCTTGACCGAGCAAGCACCTTATCTGTCTGCTCCGAACGGCTGAAAACCGTGACAGAAAGGAATGCAAACATAGCAGAAAGCGCTACCGTTTGCAAGGGATCAAGCAGGATATTGCCCGTAAGTACCGTCATTATAGTGAATGACACAAGACTACTCATAAGTAACGTAAAGAGCAACAATGCTTGTGCAAAGGAAACGTAGGCTTTTCTCGACGTTTTGATCGCCTTGAATACCGCCGCGGCTCCTCCGCCATTTTCATTAGCGCGTCGGACTATGACCTTTGATAACAGGCGAGTCTGCTGCGAGGCGCGCTCGTTGGTATCTCTGCCCTCGGGGGCAACTCTTTCGTAGATCGACTCACGATATTTGTCGCCTGAATATTCGATAATATCACAGCTTATTGCAATGTCTGCGCGAGCCAAAATTTCATTATATTCATTTGCAACGCCGTATGCGGCTATCTTTGCTCCTCTTTTCCGCATTTCTACAATGAGCTCCGAATACTCGGGCACGCTGAAGCCGACGTAAGCATCGTATCTGCCGAGTCCGTCGATCACACTCTTGCCGTTTTTCTTGAATTCAGACGCAAATGCCGTATTGCCAGACAAAATTCCCATTTTTACGCAACTCGACACGAGATTTGAGTTAATATCGTTCTCGGCGGCAAGCAAAACGGTGGGCTTTATGCCAAATCGCTTCATTTCCGCGACTGTAGAAGCAAGTGCCTTGTCCTCGGGCTGATAAAGAGTTATCACGCCCTCAAGCACAGTGTTTCTGTCCTTTTCGGAGATGCAATAAAGACATCTGAGTCCGTTTTCTGCGGCGGCTTGGGTGAATTCCTTGATTTCGGCTATATCTTGATCGTTGATAGCTCTTGTACGAGCTTCATCTTGGATCAGATCGCAAAAAGTAAGTATCTTGGGGTCGGTTATAAGTGAGGTTCTGAATATTTCGTTATCGGTCTCTGCACAGGCATATTCAAAACCGTTTTTAGCGTCCTTCGCAAAGTAAAGTGATTTTATCGCTAATGATGCGCCGCTTATATCGAATTTGCACGCGCGGAGGTGAGTATAAAGCGCGTCAAGACAACCGTCGGCACTCAGATCGTTCTCAATTCCGCCTTCTCTTTGTGCTTTTACATAAGTATGTATCAGGGAAAGTATTCTTGAGCCTTCATTTGTTGAGGTGTCAAGATTTTCAAGCACTCCGTTTGCCGTATAGGTTGCCGAAAGCGAGAAGCTTCCGCCGCAAAGTCCTGCCGAGCCAACGAAAATAAGATCGGAGACTGTAGCGAGTGTATCCAATGCTTTCACGTTTCGGATAGATGCACGTGAGGCATTTTTATATTTATCGCGTTTTTTCTGTGCAAGTCTCTTTACGTATGATGAAAATACGTACCTTGCTCCGCCGCTTAAAAGCTCTGTTGTGACAAGGAAAACTGCCGAGAGCAGCATGGTGAAATTACAAACGAATATTTCCTTGCCGTGCAGGGTCATAAGTCCTATCAGAGACAGGATAAGTATACCCGAGGCACAAAGGAACGATATCTTATAGAGCGTCGGCTTGATCGCTTTTGCTCCCGCAGGCTCGGAATCCTTACCTCCAAGCTCTCCGTTGCGGATACGGTCGTGGAGATAGACGTTTTCTCCTGTAGCAACTACAAGTGCCGTCGCCTGACCGCTGATAACTGCACTTCCCGCGTAGAGCATATTCGCCGCATCGGGAGCTGTGCAGTTTTTTTCGTCGCATACAGCTTCGAAATGCTTGTCTACACGGCGTTTTATAATTCCGTCTTTTCTTGCAACGAGCTCGTCGACCACCAAGCTTTCGCTTCTTATAAGTCGGGCGTCACAGGTGAGCAGATCGCCACTTTTTATTAATATGACGTCGCCTTCGACGAGATTTCTGCCGTCGGTATAGAAGACGTTACCGCCGCGCTTTACCTTGACCATAGGGGAGGCATACTCTCCCATTGATTCAAAGGTTTTCTGCGCGTTCAGTATAAGAATTCCGCCAAACAGGGTCGCCGCAAGCGTTACGGCAAACACCGACCAGCCGAGCACCGTCTTTCCAAACAGTGCCGTTAACAGTGAGGTTATCAAAAGCAACAATGCGTACGGCGTGCCTGCAAACGTCAGAAGCGACGTCCAAGCAGGGCGCTTTTGGCTAACGAAAAGAGATTTATTTTCGTGCTTTTTATTTTTTTCAAGTCTTACTCTCGCTTCTCTTGCGGGAAGTCCTTCGGAAAGGCTTGTTCCCAGCTTTTTTTCAAGCGTTGAAAGATCGGGAATATGCGGATTTATCATATTCTCTTTCCTCCTTTGTTAAAATAAGATTTTTACAAACATTTTACGGTAATCTCGCCGTTTTCTGTCGCAAGAACTGCCTTCGTATAGCTTCCCGTATAGTCGGATATGAGCTGCTCGGCAAGCTTATCTTCAATATTCTTTTGTATATATCTGCGCATATTTCTTGCTCCGTATTTTTCGGAGAAAGAGCCTTGCGCCACGGTCTTAGCGACGTCTTCACTATATTTGAGTTCAATTCCCTTTTCCTCGAGCACGTCGGCAAGCTGGGAGAGCATTATCTTTGCGATCTCGCCGAAATCCTCGACGGTGAGGCTGCGGAAGGTAATGATCTCGTCGACTCTATTGATAAATTCGGGGCGCAGGAACGTGGAAAGTGCTTTTTCAGTCTTGTCGGCATCGAGCGCTCTCGAATCCGCGGCGAAGCCCACTATTCCGCTACGATTTTCCGAGCCTGCGTTGGTGGTCATTACGATGATCGCGTTTTCAAAGTTTACAGTCTTGCCGTGGGCATCGGTGATTCGACCGTCGTCAAGTATCTGAAGCAGTATATTGAGAACATCGGGGTGCGCCTTTTCGATCTCGTCAAAGAGCACGACCGAATAGGGTCTGCGGCGGATCTTTTCGGTGAGCTGTCCCGCGTCGTCGTATCCTACGTATCCGGGAGGCGAGCCTATGATGCGCGATACCGAATGCTTCTCCATAAATTCGGACATATCAAGTCTTATAAGCGTTTCGGGGGAGTTGAAAAGGTCGGCGGCGAGCGTTTTTACAAGCTCGGTCTTACCTACTCCCGTAGGGCCTGCAAAGATAAAGGACACGGGCTTTCTCTTATAGGAAATACCTGCTCTGTTTCTCTTTATCGCTCTTGCTACTGCATCGACAGCTACGTCCTGACCGACGAGCTTCTTCTTAAGTCTTTCCGAGAGGCTGTCTATTCTAGCGTATTCGTTTTCAGTTATAGACGTTGCGGGGATTCCCGTCCAAAGCTCGATCACGTTTGCCAAATGCTCCTCGGTCAATATCACCTTTTCGCATTCTGCGGTCAGCTCGTCCAGACGGTTGGAAAGTCTCATTTCCTCGGACTGTATCTTTGTGATCTCTTCGTATTTCTTCTGGATCTCCTTGTCGTCCGTAGTCATATACGCCTCGATGCCTTCTCTTTCGGTTTTGAGACTCAAAAGTTTGTCTCTTATCTCCTGCGATTCGTTAAGCTCTGCGGAGGAAAGAGAAAGCTTGGACGCCGCCTCGTCGAGAAGGTCGATCGCCTTATCGGGTAGATATCTGTCGGTTATATAGCGCTCGGAGAGGACTACTGCCTTATTGAGTATGCTCTCGGGAATTCTGATCTTATGAAACTCCTCATAATAGTGGCTGATGCCGCGCAACATTTCGACTGCCTCTGCCACAGAGGGCTCATTTACGGTTACGGGTTGGAAACGGCGCTCGAGAGCCGAGTCCTTTTCGATATATTTTCTATATTCGTTGAGCGTGGTCGCGCCGATTATTCTGACCTCTCCGCGAGAAAGCGCCGGTTTCAATATATTCGCTGCGTTGACGCTTCCCTCTGCGTCTCCCGTGCCGACGATGTTATGCACCTCGTCTATAACGAGGATAGCTCTGCCGTGCTCCTTGACCTCTGCCAAGAGTCCGAGAATTCTTGACTCGAACTGTCCGCGGAACTGCGTGCCTGCGACAAGCGCCGTCAGGTCAACGAGGAAGATCTCCTTGTCCTTGAGCTTATAGGGCACGTTGCCGTCGGCAATTCGGATAGCAAGTCCCTCCGCAATCGCGGTTTTACCGACACCCGGCTCACCTATCAGACAAGGATTGTTTTTCTGACGGCGGCAGAGTGTCTGAATGACTCTATCGGTCTCACGATCGCGTCCTACTATTCGGTCAAGCTTGCCCTCTCTTGCGCTTTGCGTAAGATTTTTACAGTAGGTCGTGAGGAATTTATAGGTCTTGCCCTGCTGTCTATTGCCCTTGGGGGCATCTTTTTTAGTTTTGCTCGGATTAACGGGTACAATATTGCCGCCCTCGTCCTTTTTGGGCAGGTTTTCGGATGCCGCCTTCATCATATCGGCAAATCCACTGTCCTTGAAAAGCTTGGGCAGGTCTATTGCAGGCGCACCGCCGTCCTCGCCCTCGGGCATCATTTCGGCGAGCTCGTCCTCCATATCCTCGAGCTGTTCGGGAGAAATACCCATTTTATTATAGATATCTCCCATCATATTTTCGATAGGAAGACCGAGATCCTTTGCGCACTTAAGGCAAAGTCCCTGCGAAGCCTTCTCTCCGTTTTCAACTTTAGTTACGAAAATTACAGCCACTCTTTTGTGGCAATTTGAACACAGTATCATTATTTGATTTCACCCTTTGTCAATCAGATCAATTTTCTTATAAATTCAAAGATCCGCAGATCGTAAATGAATTTGAATACGTGCGAATCCGAATAAATCTTCATAATTTCTTCGCTGTTTTTTATTGCGGATATAAATTCAAGTATCGAATAGAGCGCGGTGGAAATAAACGCGACACCGAGAACGCCGAGCGCAAGACCGAGCGTTATACCGAGGAGCTTATCTATCTTGGTTATGATCGGGATCTTGATCTTGCTGAATCCCTTTATAACGATACCCAAAACTATATACGCTACTACGAATATAACCACGTAAGCGATTATTGCGGAAATCGTGCGGGATATCGGCCCAGAGATAACGTCAGACATTTCTCTTATGACCGTTTCGCTTCCCTGTGCACTGCCGAACTTAGCTTCCAAAGCTTCAACGTCAGCACCAAAAAGCTTTACAACCTTTAAAAATCCGTCGGGGATATTGGCGAAAAACTCCGTTAAGCTCGCTCCACCGTCGAAATAGCCGTAGATCTTATTATAAACGTGATCGGAAACCGCATTTCCAACAAATCCGTTTGCAAGTAAGATCCCGACGGGACTTCCGAGTGCCAGTGATATAAGAAACGCGATTATAAATTTACCCATACCGAGAATTGAACAGATCAATCCCTTGATTCCAAATCTTGCTGTCGAAAACACGATGATAGCCACTAATAAAACGTCAATGAAAATTATCATAACTATCTCCTATTCTCTACCCGCGTCGATTCAATCAAAGCTTACGTAATATGCAAGGCTTGGAGTACATGCCAGCAGTTCGCCGCCCGAAAGCAACGTCAATCTCGCATCTTCCTCTAAAAACGCTACCGTTGAGGTATGTCCGAAGGTCGTGTCTACCTTGATTATTTTATCGTCGCAAAGCAGGTAAATATGATCTTTATTCATTTTTACGTCTGAAACGTTGCCGTCTATCTTGATCGTCAGTTTTAGATCTCCGTTATCGTCAAACACCACCAAAAGCTCACTTGCATCGGCCTCGCTTTCATCAAACAAAAGAGCCATTCCTCCGTTTGCATAAGACATGTGCGAAAGCTTGTCGGGGTAGACGAAAACATTTTTGCGGTTGCCGTTAAGGTCATATACCGAAAGACTTTCCGAGCAAACGAGAGCTATTCGGTCGCTCGATAAGAATGCGATTTTGTACGGAAGAACGTCGGTTACGGTCGTAGATGACCTAAGACTGCCCTTTTTTGTCTCGAGCACGCTTATAGTCACCTTGCTCTCTCCTCCCTCGGCATCAAGCGACGCTATAGCGGCATATCTGCCGTTTTGGGAAAGCTCGGCTGATATTACAAGGTCATTTTTTAAATATTCTGTCTCAAGCTTGAATTTGTTGTTATAAATGCGCACCGCGGAGCGATATTCCGCTGATTTTGTCACTATAAGGAAGCTTCCGTTATTCGACATGCTCGCAGAGCTGATGGGATAATCGAGCGTTTCGGAATAAACGCAAATAAAGGAATTATACACCGCAAAGGAGTTACTTCCCTGATCGTAGATAAGGACGTAAGAATCCGAGGCACATATTTGTGGATTAGTATAGTCAGAACCTGCGGTCATAGTAACTCTGCCCGTTGAAGTAAACAGCTTTATCTCGCTGTCGCCCGCGACGGCAAGTCCGTTTTTGAACGAGGCAAACGTCTGATTGCCGACCGACTGCGAATAGCTGAGCGTTTCAGGTCTCGTTTCGCTGAAAGTGCTTATGTAAGAGATGTCCTTGAACATATAATATACGTTCGCGTACGACATTATGCTGCCTCCGAACAAAAGCACCACTGCCATAAAGATACAAAGCACTGTGAGAACAATTACTTTTGTTATTCCAAAGCCGAATGATATTTTGGCTTCCGCCGGACTTTCGACAGACTCGTAGCCTGCTAATGCTTTCTGTTTTTTTACTATTTTTCTCGGAAGACGAGTTATCTGATGCTTTTCTTCGCGTGAACGGAAAAACAAAATGACTTTACCGAGAAATGATATTTCTTTATCTTTTTTCTTTTTCATAGCCCGTCCTCCTTTCTGTTATTTTTTGATCAATATACTACACGATTGAGGTAAAGCCCTTCCGCTACGGCGGTCATTCCCGCGCGCTGTCTGTCGCAAGAGCCGATGATGCTCGGAATATCCTCGGGATTGATCTTACCCTGCGCGACCGCGACGAGAGTTCCCATCATTATTCTTACCATATTGTAAAGAAATCCGTCTGCAGCGACCTTGAAGATTATTTCATCGCCGTTTTTGGTGACTTCGGCATATTTGACGTCTCTCACCGTTGATTCAACGGTCGAGCCGCTTGCCATAAAAGCTGAAAAATCGTGCTTGCCGACGTAAAATTGCGCCGCGCGGTTCATTTTTTCTATCGTTGTTTGGTCGATAACGTAAGAAATATGCCACGCTCTGCCTTCCTCAAAGGGACTGTGCGAGGGGCGATTGTATATTTTATAAACGTATTCCTTATATTTCACGTCGTATCTCGGGTGGAAGTTATCATCTACCCACTCTGCGCGGTCTACGGAGATATCTGCGGGCAAATGTGCATTCATTGCCGCGGGAATACGGTCGGCTGAGATATGAGTGTCAAGATAGCTCTCGCCCTTTTTGGTAATTGTCGCGCAGAACATATTGGCGTGCACTCCTGCGTCGGTACGGCTACAGCCAGTAACGTCACAGTCATATCCGAAAAGCGACCTTGCCGCCGCGTTCAGCTCGCCTTGCACGGTCCTTGCGTTTTTTTGCACCTGATATCCGCTGAAATTCGTTCCGAGATAGGAAAGTGTAAGAAGTATTTTCATTTTGATCTCTCCTTACATAGTATATCCCGGAGCGTAGATATTTAACAGAATTATTCCCGTTCCGAATGCGATCACCAAGAAAAGTGCGAGAAAATCCTTGAATGAGAAACGCAAAACGTTGAGTCTCGTTCTTCCCTTACCGCCTCTGTAGCAACGGCAGGTCATTGCGGTAGCAAGCTCTCCTGCGCGTCTGAAGGACGATATAAATAACGGGATAAGCACGGGGATAAGCGCTTTGGCACGCTTTACAAGCGAGCCGTTTGAAAAGTCCGCGCCTCTCGCCTTTTGCGCCGCCATTATTTTTTCTGTCTCCTCGATTATCGTGGGGATAAAGCGGAGCGCGATGGTCATCATCATTGCAAATTCGTGCACGGGGACCTTGAGCACCTTCAACGGAGAAAGCAGCTGTTCGAGTCCGTCGGTGAGCTGTATCGGCGTGGTGGTGTAGGTAAGAAAAATTCCCGTACCTATGATCATTGACACTATTCTGATAACTATGAACGCGGCGTTATAAAGTCCACTTGAATAGATATTGATGAAGCGCCACGAGAGCAGAAGCTCATAATCCTCGCCCTTTGTCCAGAAAATATTGAGAACTGCGGTGAAGATCATAATGAAGATTATCGCCTTGATCGATCTTATCACTATTTTTATCGGAATCTTGCTGATGATTATAAGCAGTAGTGCGGAGAGCGTCAGTATTCCGAAGGTGATGACGTTTTTACACAGAAAGCAGGCCACAATGTAGAGAATTCCCATGATTATCTTCATTCTCGGGTCGAGTCTGTGCATTATTGAATTGGACGGATAATACTGTCCGAAGGCTATACTTTTCATTTTGCACCTCCGAACAATTCGATGATCGCCGCTTCCGCGTCGTCAACGGTGAATATATCCTCCGGCAGATCTATTCCCTTTTGAGCC
>CAZQLJ010000058.1:0-9644 GCA_964594085.1 uncultured Clostridium sp. | reverse complement strand
AGCTGCTGGTTGTTACCAAGTGCGAGAAGGCTCTCGTAGTTGGTGTTGAAGGTAAGCTTAGTGGTGTAAGACTGAGGAGTGTATAAGAGACGCTCAGAGGAAGCGTACTCTGCGAAGTACTCGGAAGAAAGACCCTTGCCTGCGAGATCACCCTGAAGGAATGTCATCAGAGCAGTCTTATCGTCGGAGATAACCGCAACGTCAATGTTGTCAGTCTGGAACTGTCCGAGGTGCTTGCCATCGGAATAACCGTACCAGTTCTCATTTCTCTCGAACTTGATAGCCTTACCATCCTCGAAAGCGGTCATCTTGTAAGGACCGTAGGAGATGGTGTTTGTAAGGTTGGTGAAGTAGTCGCTGGTAACCTTAACAGCGCCTTCGGGAACGTTAACGCCGTCATATTCGAGCTTGTTACCCTCTGCATCCGTGTAGGTCTTGGAAGCCTCGAAGAGAGTCTTGTTTACGAGCCAGGTGGAAGAGAGGTTGTAGGGTACGTAGAAGGAAGCCTCCTCGGTGGGAGCAACGGTGATGAATACGATAGTGTAGTCATCAAGCTTGAGAAGACCTACCTCGTCCCAAGAGGTTGCGGGATACTCGTACTCATACATCATGTAGTCGATAACGTTATCAGCGGTCTCATTCCATGCCTCAGTAGAAATGGCAGCAGCAAGGAATCCAACCGACTCTTCAGTAATGTCAACGAGACCGTCAGCGTCGGTATCGAGAGCTACAAGAGAGTTGTAAGCTTCAACGTTGAAGTATGCTTCGCCGTAAGCGTCTACGTATGCCTTAAGGCTGTAGCCGTCAAGCCAAGAAAGACCCTTGGCATAAGCGATCTTTGCGGGCTGGCCGCCGATAGTCGCTGCTGCAACGTCGAGATCGGTGAGAGCATAGCCGTCTGCGTATGCATCGTTCCATATCTTCTGACCTGCATAGAGGTATGCCTTTGCATTGTAGAGCTGGAAGTCGCCTGCATAGTAGCTGTCAGCACGTCTGTAAAGAGCGAGGGGATCGAGCTGCTGCTGCATCGAATAGATGTAGTCATCTGCAGTGATCTTGGTGCCATCCTGCCAGGTTGCATTCTGGTTAAGAGCTATCTTCCAAGCCTTTGCGGTCTCACCCTCGGCGATGCCGTACTGACCAACGTAATCAGCGGTTACGTCAACGGGCATAGCTGCTGCCATCTCGGGAACGATAGAGTAACCGGTAAGGTCAGCGTTAAGAGTGAAATCGTAGAAACCGATAGTGAGCATTCCAAGAACGTAAGAGTCGTCGCTGGTCTCCCAAGAAAGAGGGTTCCAGTTGAGACCGGTCATGCCGGAAAGGTAATCCTTGTAGGTGTAAACCTTCTCATCGGTGTAGTCCTTGCCTGCGGTGCCTGCGAAAGGAACGGTGTCAACCGTGCCGCCGCCAACTCCGGAGTTAAGGGTGGTGGTTACGGAGCCGCCGTTTACGACCTGGTCGTATACAGCAGGATCCTTGTAAGTGTCAGCGGGCTTGAATGCCTCGCCGGGAGCAGCGGTGGTTTCCTCGCCGCCGGGAGCAGCGGTGGTCTCATCGCCGCCAGCAGTTGTTTCGTCTCCCTTGCCGCTGTTATCGCAAGCTGCAAAAGTAGCAACTGCTGCGAAAACCATTACGAGCGCGAGAAGAACTGCAATCAGTCTTTTCATGATGAAAATCCTCCAAAAAATTTTTTATGAGCCAAAGTGCAAAAAACAAACACTTCAAACTATGCCTCATTATACATCGTTTTTTCAAAAATGTCAAGAGCAACTGCAAAAAACTTTGCGTTTTTACTTAAAAATGGGCATTTATCACATCATATCAAGAGAGCAAAAAAACTTTTTTGTTATAATTGCACAACCGAAATGCATACAAGAATGAATAAAATTTCATTTTTTGAAAATTATTTTCCCAAAAAAAATTTTTGTCAACTTTTGCTCTTGTATTTTTTGCAATTTCAAAAACCCAAAATTGCAAAATTCAGGGGGCTTGTGCAAGAAAATTCCCTTTCTCTGACAGAACGCGATAAGCAAAATTTCACATATATAATCCTGCCGTTCACAGAATGTTATCATTTTTATGGTAATCTTATGCTATCTACATTTTATATTTTTAGCCGCATTTCCAAAACAACACGAGGTAACATATGCAAAATTACGAAATTTCAATAGTGCCATGTGAAGATTACGACAGCAACCGCGTCAAAATTGCTCTTTCCGAGCTACTTTCCGCCATCGGAGGTCTTGATTGGGTCAAAAAAGATATGTGCGTTGTTATAAAAGCAAATCTTGTGACCTTCGCCCACCCCGACGAAGCTGTCACCACTCACCCCGCGCTGATCTGCGCTCTTATTGAAATGTTATGCGAACGCGGCGCAAAGGTTATAGTCGGAGATAGCCCCGGAGGACTTTATAACGCCGCATTTCTCAATCGCGTATACAGTGTATGCGGACTCGCCGCAGTCGAGGCGGCAGGCGGAGAGTTAAACCGCGATTTCGGTCACGCCGAGGCGCATTTTGAAGGTGCCAAGGTCGCGCACGACTTCACGTACACCTCTTATCTTGACAAAGCCGACGCGATAATCAATTTCAGCAAGTTAAAAACTCACGGAATGATGGGCATGAGTGCCGCCGCAAAGAATATGTTTGGCGTAGTTCCCGGCACAATGAAGCCCGAATACCACTTCAGATACCCCAACGCCGCAGATTTTGCGAGAATGATCGTGGATATCGACGAATTCTTCGCTCCAAAAGTCAAATTGTGCATAGCAGACGCCATAATAGGAATGGAAGGAAACGGCCCAACCAAAGGAACTCCGAGAAAGATCGGCTGCCTCGTTGCATCGCAAAGCCCGCACAAGCTCGATCTTATATGTGCAAAGCTGATCGGACTCTCCCAAGACGAGATACCAACGCTTGGCGCCGCACGTGAGCGCGGTCTTATTCCCGATAATGCAGAAGATTTAAAGATATTCGGCGACCCCAACTCGCTCGTAGTCCCCGATTATCAGAACATTGCCGTCAAAAACAGTCTATTGTTCGATAATCGATCTAAGCTGTTCGGAAAAATAGCCAAGCTCGCGCTCGAAGCAAAGCCAACTTTGAAAAGCAAAAAATGCAAAGGTTGCGAAAAATGCAAGCAGATCTGTCCCGCGCAAGCGATCAAAATGGCAGACAACAAGCCGCAGATCGATCGTAGCAAATGTATAAAATGCTTCTGCTGTCAGGAATTCTGCCCGTTCGGAGCTATGGACGTTCACCGCCCTCTCCTTGCAAAAATACTGACCAAGCAAAAGAACGCAAAGGCGAAATAATCAAGTAAATTTCAAATATATTTAACAAAACCGCGTATAATATCTGTATCTCCACAAATAAGGATTCGGATATGAATGTTTTGTTGAAGCTTTCATTTTTATTTTGTATAGGCTGTTCTGCCGGTTGGGTACTGGAATTGTTCTTCAGAAGATTCTTTTCAAAGGAAAACCCCGAGCGCAAATGGATAAATCCGGGCTTTCTTTCAGGCCCTTGGCTTCCCCTCTACGGATTTGGACTATGCCTGCTCTATCTTTTGGCAGGTCTTGAGAAGTACATCAAGGGCAACGGTTGGTTAGAAAAAGCTTTTTTGTTTCTGATCATGGCGATCTGCATGACTGCCATTGAATATATTGCAGGAATATTCTCCGTTAAGATACTCAAGGTTCATCTTTGGGATTATTCTAACGAATGGGGGAACATACAGGGAATAATCTGCCCTCGTTTTTCTCTATTTTGGGCAATTCTCGGCGCAATGTACTACTTTTTGATGCACCCTAACATCATATTGGCTCTCGATTGGCTCTCAAAAAACCTTGCTTTTTCATTCGCGATAGGATTTTATTTTGGAATATTTGCAATAGACGTCGCATATTCCTGCAGATTGCTCTCAAAAATCCGTAAATTCGCTAAAGAAAACGATATCATAGTCAAATACGGTAAATTTCGCCATATTCTCGCCAATGCTTTGGAAGAACGTCATCGAAAGAGAAGATTTTTCTTGCCTCACAAGACAGAGCTTCCGATCTCCGACCATCTGAAATCCTATCTCGGATGGCTCAAATCCAACGCAAATATAGTCAAAGAAACCATAAAAGAAAACAACCGAAACCGTTGAACAATAACGGTTTCGGTTGTTTTTTATCTGCAAGCGTCCACAAAAGCCTTGAATATATTTGCGGACTCGTCATCGTCGTGGTATAACTCGGGATGCCACTGTACGCCAAGACAAAAAGGGTGCTTGGGGGAATGAAAAGCCTCGATATATCCGTCCTCACTCATCGCATCGCATACAAGACCGTCTGCAAGCCGCTTCACACACTGATGGTGATAGGTATTCGTGGGCATGCTATTTTTACCCACCAGATCAAAAAGCAGTCCCTCTTCATCAACAAAAACAGAATGACTACGATCCCCTCTTTCACATCCGCGGTTTTCCGAGTGATTCTCTATATGCTGATGCAATGTTCCCCCTAAAAATACGTTTATCACCTGTTCCCCGCGGCATATTCCAAGAATCGGCTTTCCCGTCGGATATACTGCGTGAAACATTCTGAACTCGAACTCGTCTCTTTTAGAACTTATGTTCGCAGTCTTTGGGTGAGGTTCTTCATTATAGTATTTAGGATCAAGATCCCCGCCGCCACAGAAAAGAAATCCGTCAAACGTTTCTACGTATTCGTTTATCTGCGCGTCGTCATCTGTATACGGCAATATCACTCCTATACCGCCGTTTTTCCATATAGCCTCAAAATATTCTTTGTTCAGGGATACCAAATTTCCGTCTAATCCGCACATAAGAGCGATCTTCGGTCTATTCATATTCTCTCCGTTCTGCCGCCAATGCGGCTCTTGTGCAGTAATGGGAATGATCCAACGGATCATTCCCATCTCTTTACCCGTTTTTAACGGTATATTATCCTCTGCCGACCACCGTGATAAAATTATCGACCAGCTTTATAGCATCGGGCACTATATAGCACGCAAACATACAAAGCAACAACGCAGCCAGGGACACAAGGATCGCCGATCCTATATTTGCTCCGCGTTTTTCAAATTTTACTTCTGCGGCATAGGTTTTGTCTTTAGGAATATAAAAATGCATCGTATTGCAGTCGCGTCTGAATTCGGGGGCTTTGAATTTTGGTGGCTTTTCGTCATTTTTATGCAGTTCGTTAAATTCTTCACGTTTTTTGTTGATCTCTGTCAAAAATTCGTCTTCTTCAACACAGCGAATCCAGCGCGAAAGAGTTCCACCGGTCTTAACAGACCCGCGCACACCCGGACTTTTCAGGTAGCCAAGATCGTACAGCGTTTTCGCCGAATCCTTATCGAAGCACTCTTCATATATCACTTTTCTTACGAAATCACCGATATATCTCTTCGTGTACACGGTACTTATCGCCGCAACGATTATTCCAAAGGTGATTCCTATAATTATCATTCTGATGGATACGAGAGCATTGCCTTTGACCGTGAAATTCTCAAGATACGGCATATCCACCGAAAAATAAGTATCCACGATGTATTCCCATATCTCCTCCAGAAGACTCTGCTTGCTCGCAAGCACAACATTCAGCATATATGATCTCCTGTTTGCAACAAATTATTTCTTGATAACGTCGGTTCCAACGTACTTGCGAAGCACCTCAGGAACAGTTACGCTTCCGTCCGCGTTCTGATTCTGCTCAACAAGCGCAGGAAGGATTCTTGAGGTCGCAAGACCCGAGCCGTTCAGGGTATGGATATATTCTATCTTGCCGTTTGCGCGTCTTACTCTCATCATTCCGCGTCTTGCCTGATAGTCTCTTGCGTTGGATACCGAGCTAACCTCCTTGTATCCGTCCATCGAGGGAATGTTGATCTCAATATCGTAGGTTCTCGCCATAGAAGCAGAGCAGTCGCCCGCAGCAAGCTTTACGGTTCTGAAATGGAATCCGAGACCGCTTACAAGATTTTCAGCCTTGGTTACAAGCTCATCGAACGCCGCATCACTCTGCTCAGGCAGGGTGAACTGGAACATTTCCACCTTATTGAACTGATGTCCGCGCACCATTCCACGCTCGTCAGAACGGTAAGATCCCGCTTCGCGACGGAAGCAAGGGGTGTAGCTGAACATCTTCTTGGGGAGGTCTGCCTCGGTGAGAATCTCTTTTCTGTAAAGAGATGCAAGAGCTGCCTCCGCGGTAGGAAGCATATAGTGGATTCTGTCGTCGGTAGGATTTTCAATCTTATATACCTCGTCCGCAAACTTGGGGAACTGACCCGCAGTTACACCACACTCGTATTCAAGCATGTGAGGGGGGAGAATAAACTCATATCCATCGGAAATATGAGTATCGATGAAATAATTGAGCAGAGCCCACTCAAGACGTGCACCCATTCCGCGATAGATCCAGAAGCCAGAGCCTGCAAGCTTTGTTCCTCTCTCGTAGTCGATAAGACCGAGACCATTGCAAAGATCAACGTGGTTTTTGGGTTCAAAATCGAACTTTCTGGGCTCGGAGAAAAAGCGAATAGGCTCGTTATTCTCCTTTCCGCCGGGCAAAAGATCTCTGTCAGGGAGATTGGGGAGCCCCAGCATCCACGAGGTCAGCTCAGTCTCAACACCCTTGAGAATCTCGTCGTTTTCTTTTGCCTTTGCGCCAAGTGCTCTGGACTGTGCAAAGATCTCCGAAGGGTCTTTTCCTTCCTTTTTATATTGGGGAATAAGCTTTGTAAGCTTGTTCTGTTCAGCTTTAATAGCTTCAGTTTCGGTTATTAAAGCTCTTCTTTTAGCGTCGAGCTCGAGGATCTTTGCAACGTCCTCAGCAGCGTCCTTTCCTTTTGCCGCAAGTCTTTCAACTACTTCGGCGGGGTTTTCCTTTATATAATTTATATCAAGCATTTTCCTTGTCCTTTCAATGATTATGTATGCGCTCAGGAATTGAACAATCCCTTACCGCAAATAAGAGTCAAGAGCTCTTCGAGATCCGCGTCGTTGTCAAACGTCAACTCGACGGTCTTCTTTTTAGTAGTCTGATTTATCTTGACCTTTCTGCCAAGCTTGTCCATAACACGTCTTTCAAGATCGCGCATATAAACTCTTTTTTGTACAGATTCATCAGGAGTAATCTTAAGCGTTTCAACGTCTTGTTCTGCCAGCAAGCGTCTTACAGTCTTTTCAACCTCTCGAACCGAAAGATCTCTTTCGTAAACCTTTTGTGCCAAGGCTATCATCTGATCTTCGTCGTCAAGTCCAAGAATTGCTCTCGCGTGACCGTTTGTGATCTTTCCTTCCTTTAAAAGAGAAAGCACTTCATCGGGAAGATCTATAAGTCTAAGCATATTTGCTATAGCAGAACGGGATTTGCCCACTTCTTTCGAAAGCTGTTCCTGGGTCAATCCGAATCTGTCAACAAGCGCCTGATATGCAAAAGCTTCTTCAACGGGATTGAGATTTTCGCGCTGAACGTTCTCAACAAGCGCGATCTGTGCTACCTTGAGATCGTCACCGTCAACGGTTATAGCAGGGATCTCCGAAAGCCCCGCCATTTTTGCGGCTCTCCAGCGACGCTCGCCCGCGATTATCTCGTAAGTATTGGGGAAATCCGAGTTTTCGCGAACGATTATGGGCTGAAGCACGCCGTGTATGGAGATAGAGTCAGCGAGAAGCTGTATGCTTTCTTCGTCGAAATTCTTTCTCGGCTGGTCTCTTCTGGGTTCTATGTCGTTTATTTTTATTTTTGAAACAGAGTCCTTTTTGTCTTCGATCATATTATCGTCAAGGATCGAATAAAAATCTCTTCCAAGTCCTCCTCTTGCCATTGCAACTCTCCTTTATTTATATTCTGGAAGCAAGCTCTTTGGCTACCGACAAATACTCGTCAGCGCCCTTGGCTCTCTTTTCGTGATAATATACGGGCATGCCGAAACCGGGAGCCTCAGAAACCTTGACTCCTCTGGAAATTTTGGTTTTAAACAGCTTGTCCGCATAGTGCTTATTAAGCTCGTTGATAACCTGAAGCGAAAGCAACAATCTCGAATTGTACATTGTTACAAGTATGCCCGTTATATTCAGCGAGTTGTTGTAATTTGCCTTAATTCTGTTTATGGTAACGGTAAGCTGTGAAAGACCTTCAAGTGCGTAGAATTCGCACTGCATAGGAATGATAATTCCGTCACTTGCAACCATAGCGTTGACAGTAAGCATACTGAGGGAAGGCGGGCAGTCAATGATAATATAATCGTATTCATCTTTTATTGTTGCCAACGCATTCTTCATTATTCTTTCCGCACCGTCTTCTTGATAAAGATTGTATTCAGCGCCCGCAAGAGCAATATTTGCCGGGATAATGTTAAGGTTTTTGTATTCGGTCTGAAGAACCGCATCTTTTGCCTCAATATCCCCGAGAAGCACGTCGTTTATAGAGTTTTTCAATCCTTTTTTAGATATTCCGACTCCACTCGTAGCGTTTCCCTGAGGGTCGAGATCTATTAAAAGGACCTTGTAGCCAAGTATTCCTAACGACGCAGCCACGTTGACCGCAGACGTGGTTTTGCCAACTCCGCCCTTTTGGTTAGAAAAAGAAATTATTTTTCCCAAATCGGATTCCTCCTCATATGTTTTGTGAGTGTTTGAATACATTATACTATATCCATTGAGTTTTTGCAAGAGGTTTTTTCAAAAATGTCAAAAAGTTTTTCTTTTCATATGTTATTTTGCCAAAAGTGCGAGCAAGGAATCCGCGTTTCACGTGAAACATTTCGCCCAAATCTTCTCAAAGCATATTTGTTTCACGCGAAACACATGCCGAACCATAACAATCAACCCTTGTTTCACGTGAAACACGTGCCAAGTCACGACAAACAAACTTTGTTTCACGTGAAACAAAAAAGCCGCTAGTCAAAGCGGCTTTTTGAGTATTTGTGAATATTTTCTTGGATATTGTTTTGGCGTTGGAGTGCTTTTCTTGTAGATCCTTGTCTCACGGTCGATCGCCACCTCTTCACAGGTTAACCTGTACACAGAAACATCACTCGGAGCAGATCCAAGTTTTTTTATTCCTTCTTCGGCTTCCCTTGCTTCCTCGGCGCCCTTGTCCGATTTCATAGCAATGAACAAGCCGCCAATCTTCACAAAAGGAATGCACAGCTCCGAAAGAACGTTGAGGCGCGCAACAGCTCTGCTTGTGCAAACATCGAAGCTTTCGCGATTTAGCTCCACGAATTCTTCAGCTCTCGCGCAAAACGCGTTCAGGTTGTCAAGACCAAGTTTTTCTTTTGCCGACAAGACAAAATCTATCTTTTTGCCCGTACTGTCAATCGAGGTTATAGCAAGATCTCTTCTGATGATCGCAAGCGGCACGGATGGAAATCCTGCGCCACAACCAACGTCCAAAACCGAAAAGCCTTGCGGAATATGTCTGCTTATAGCCGCAGAGTCAGCAAAATGCTTCAATATTATTCCTTTTTCATCGGTGATCGCGGTTAGATTCGTGTGCTTGTTCGTTTCGACGAGAAGGTCTGCAAATCTATATAACAGCTCGGCAGACTCGTCGTCAAGCAAGCCCTTCATCCCGTTATCTTCGAAGGTCTTATACAGTAATTCTATAAAATATTGACGTTCCA
>CAZQLJ010000057.1:0-9728 GCA_964594085.1 uncultured Clostridium sp. | reverse complement strand
GAACTTGTTGTCTTTGCCGTATTTGCGGTATGCGGCAACAAATGCATTCTGTGAGGGTTCAAATTCACTCCGATCGGATAGAGTGACCAATGCAGTAGGACTTCTTAAAGAGGAGCTTTGCCGCCTTGATTCGCTCATTATGGAGGCGGCATACGCGACGAGAGTCCCTGCAGGCTCGGCACTTGCGGTAGACAGAGAGCTTTTTTCAAAATACGTGACCGACAAAATAAAAAATCACCCCAATATCGAGATCGTTGAAAAAGAGGTCACCGAGGTCGAGGACGGCATTATCACCGTTATCGCTACGGGACCGCTTACAAGCGAGCCGATGGCGGAATATATCGAGAAAACACTCGGTCTCGAGGGATTGCATTTCTTCGATGCCGCCGCACCGATAGTCGATGCCTCAAGCTTGAATATGGACATAGTCTACGCGGCTTCGCGCTACGATAAGGGAGATGCGGACTACCTCAACTGTCCTATGACACGCGAGCAGTACGACGCATTTTATACCGAGCTCATCACCGCAAGAGAAGCCGAGATCAAGGATTTTGATCGCGAGATGCAAAAGGAGCTCAAGGTGTTTGAGGGATGTATGCCCGTCGAGGTAATGGCAAAGCGAGGATATGACACTCTGCGTTACGGCCCCTTAAAGCCCGTAGGTCTCGTTGATAAGAGAACGGGAGAGGAAGCATTTGCAGTCGTCCAGCTCCGCAAGGAAAATGCCGAGGGCACGATGTATAATCTCGTCGGATTTCAGACCCACCTCGCATTCCCCGAGCAGAAAAGAGTTTTCGGTATGATACCGGGACTTGAAAACGCAGAATTTCTGCGCTACGGCATTATGCACAGAAATACTTATATAGATTCACCGAAATACCTCGATGCCGACTATTCGATGCGAAGCAATAAAAATATCTTTTTCGCGGGTCAGATGACGGGAGTCGAGGGATATATAGAATCGACGGGCTCGGGCTTCGTCGCGGGAGTTAACGCGGTGGCAAGAGCGCTTGAAGAAGATAGCGTCGTGTTCCCGAGAACTACGATGATAGGTGCTATGTCGCACTATATCAGTACGGGAAGCGTCAGCGGAAATTTCGTTCCTATGAATGCAAACTTCGGCATAGTAGAGCCTCTTGAAAAGAGAGTCAAGGGTGGCAAGATAGCCAAGTATGAGGTCGTTGCCGCAAGAGCGCTCGAAGCACTTGAAGAATACTGTGTGCGACTTGGCACCAAAAAAGGACAAAACAATGAAGATAATAATTGACGTAATGAGTGGGGATAATGCCCCCGTCGAGACCCTTCTCGGCGTAGATAAGGCGATGAAGCAACCCTATTCCGAGGGAGTGCAGTATATCCTCATCGGAGACGAGGCGGTGATCTCAAAGACCGCTGCAGAGCATCAGCTCGACCTTTCGGGATGCGAGATAAAGCATACCGACCTTGTTCTCACGATGGAGGACGATCCTATGGCGGTTATGAAGGATAAGAAAAATTCCTCTTTAGGCCTTGGACTTCAGATGCTTGCCGCAGGAGAGGGAGATGCCCTCGTCAGCTGTGGAAATACGGGAGCGCTCTTTACGGGAGCAACGCTTATCGTCAAGCGAGTCAAGGGAATACAAAGAGCAGGCATCGGCGCGATATTGCCGCTGAGCGCTCCTTTTATGCTCATCGACTCAGGTGCGAGCGTAAAGCCCAACGAGGACTATATGGTCGGTTTTGCTATGATGGGAAGCGCGTATATGAAAGCGATATACGGAATAGAAGAGCCTCGCGTAGCTCTGTTGAACAACGGAGCCGAGGAGCATAAGGGAACCGAGCTCCAGCAGAGTGCTTACGTAAAGCTCAAGGAAAATAAGAGGATCAATTTCATCGGCAACATTGAAGGCAACGGACTCGCGCTTGGCGCGTGCGACGTTGCGGTATCCGACGGATTTACGGGCAACGTGACCCTTAAAACCATCGAGGGTATGGGCAAGCTGATGTCGAAGGAGCTCAAGGGAATCTTCAAGAGTGGACTTGGCGGTATGCTCGCATATCTGCTTGTTTGCGGAAAGCTCAAGAAGTTCAGAAAGAAGTTTGACGTAAGCGAGCACGGCGGTGCACTCATCTTGGGACTTTCCAAGACCGTTGTAAAAGCGCACGGCTCGTCTGATGCAAAGGCGTTTGCAAACGCTATTCGCCAGTCGATAAGCTGCGTAAATAAAAACGTTGTGGATATCATAGCCGCAGACGCGGCAAAATATGCCGAGGAGAAGCTTGAAGCCGAGAAAAACGCGGCAAATAACGAGCCCAAGGCAGAATAACGCTTGATTTCAAGCAAAACAGTAAGAAAAAAAGGATTCAGAGGAGAGATTACGATGAACGACCGTCCCGATCGCGCCCACCTCGAAGAGAGGATAGGCTACAAATTTAAAAATAGAAGCCTGCTTGAGCGTGCACTGACCCACTCGTCGTATTCCAACGAGTCGGGAATGAAAAATCATCATCTGTATTGCAACGAGAGGCTTGAGTTTCTTGGTGACAGCGTGCTGTCGCTTATCACGAGCAACTACCTTTTCGGCAAGTTTGAGGACTGCCCCGAGGGAGAGCTGACGAGAATGAGAGCCGAGGTGGTCTGTGAAAGAGCACTTGCGGGATACTCGGAAAAGATAGAGCTTGGAAAGTATCTTCTTCTCGGAATAGGTGAAGAAAGAAATAACGGCAGAAGCCGTAAGAGTATTCTTGCCGACGCGTTTGAAGCGTTGCTTGCGGCGATCTACGTAGACGCGGGCGACGACGGAATGGAGACCGTGAAGAAATTCCTGCTCCCGTTCATTTGCGCCGAGATAGAAAACATCGGAAAGAGCAAGGGATTTGGCGGAGACCCCAAGAGTCTGCTTCAGCAGTTCGTTCAGCAGGCAGAGGGAGATTTCCTCGAGTATATAGTCGTCGGTCAGAGTGGCCCCGACCACATGAAGACCTTCCGCGTAGAAGCACATCTTAATTCCAACGTTATCGGTCGCGGAGAGGGCAGAAGCAAGAGAGAAGCCGAGCAAAATGCCGCTATGGAGGCGCTCAAGCTCTTCAGCGTTATCCCGAATGACAATGAAGGCTAAGCGTAAAAACATCCCAATCTTCATTCCTCACCTCGGGTGCCCGAATATGTGCGTGTTTTGTAATCAGCGCTCGATCTCGGGAAAGCAAAAATTCGACCGCGAGGCAGTGATTGGGGAAATAGAGGCGGCACTTGATACGCTTGACCCGACCGCCGAGGTCGAGATAGCCTATTTCGGCGGCTCGTTCACGGGAATTGATCGCGAATTGATGATATATCTGCTTGATGTTGCCGAGAAATACGTCAAAAGAGAAGATGACGGCAGAGCGAAAATAAGCGGGATCAGAATGTCGACCCGCCCCGACTACGTAAACGACGAGATAATGAGCATTTTGCGGGGATATTCGGTCAAAACCGTCGAGCTCGGACTTCAAAGCATGGACGACGAGGTCTTGAAGCTCTCGAACCGAGGACATACGGCAAAGCAAGCCGAGGATGCGTGCAGAATGGTCACGGGCGCAGGCTACGAGCTTATCGGGCAGATGATGATAGGTCTGCCGGGCTCAAATCTCGAAAAAGAGATAGCGACCGCGAAAAAAATATGCGAAATGGGTGCTTGCGGAGCACGAATTTATCCCACCGTCACGTTTTTTGACACCGAGCTTGCAAATATGGCGGACAGAGGGGAATATCAGATGCTCGTGCTTGACGACGCCGTGTTTCGCTCAAAAGAGGTCTTAAAAGTGTTTCGCGAGCACGATGTCGAGTGTATCCGTATAGGACTCTGCTCGTCGGACAACCTCAGTGACGAAACGCAGGTAAAAGGTGGAGCGAATCACGCGGCACTCGGCGAGCTGGTCGAGGGAGAACTTTGCTACGATATCATGCGCGAGCTTGTCAAGGGTATGGCAAGCAAGGCGGATGTAAAAGGAAAAACGCTTGAATTCACCGTGCCGATCGGAAGCGTTTCAAAAGCTGTTGGACAAAACGGCAGAAACAAAAAGCGCCTTTTAGATGAATTCGCCCCCAAAAACATCAAAATTGTAGAAAAAAACGTGCCGAGTATCACTCTGGCACTGACAGAATAAAGCAGACGGAGGTATATTTTGTATCTTAAGTCAATAGAAATGCAGGGATTTAAATCCTTTCCCGACAAGACCAAGCTCGTTTTCGATTCGTCGAGCGAGGATTCGGGAACAGGCGTTACGGTCATCGTAGGCCCTAACGGAAGCGGAAAATCGAATATAGCCGACGCTATGCGTTGGGTACTTGGAGAAATATCCTCAAAAACTCTCCGAGGAACGAAGATGGAGGACGTTATCTTCGGCGGCGCGGACAGCCGTAAGCCGATGGGCTATGCCGAGGTATCCGTTACTTTTGATAACACCGTAGGAACAAGGCTCGAGTGCCCCTACGACGAGGTGACCGTAACCAGACGTTATTTCCGCGCAGGAGAAAGTGAATATTACATAAACCGCCGCGCAGTCAGACTGCGTGACATTTACGAGCTCTTTTTGAATACGGGTATCGGCCGAGACGGTTATTCGATCATCGGACAGGGCAGAATTGCCGATATGGTTTCCAAAAAGAGCGAGGAGCGAAGAGACATCTTCGAAGATGCGTCGGGAATAGCCAAGTTCAGACACAAAAAGAGCGAGGCAGAGCGCAAGCTCAAGCAGACCGAGGACAATATGGTCAGAATCAACGACGTATTTGCCGAGGTCGCCGCGCAGGTCGGACCGCTTGAAAAGGAGTCCGAGAAGGCGAAAAAAGCTATCGAGCTTATGGAGATCAAGAAGAAGGTCGACGTCAGCCTCTGGCTCTTTGATACTGAAAAATACCGCGCAGATATAAGCGCGGCAGAGGAGGCACTCCGTCGCTCCGAGTTTGACCTCAAGAATGCTGAGGATTCCATGCAGTCACTCGACGCGAGAAATGCCAAGCTCTACGAGGCTTCTCAGAACGGAAAGATCGCGCACTCCCAGCTGCTTAATCTCATAAAAGAGCAGACGAGCGAGGCGTTCAGACTCGATAGTGAATTCAGAGTTAACGATACCACTATAAAGCACACCGACGAGCTTATCGAGACCGCAAAGCAGTCGGTCACCTCTGCTAAAAACAATCTTGCAGAGGAAAAGATAAAGTCGGATGCTCACCGCGAGAAGATAGACGCGCTCGAGAAAACCTTGTCCGAGGCGCACGACAAAGCCGAGAGCATAGAGGATAGTATCTTTGACGAAAAATGCAACATCGACCGCTTGGATAAGGAGATAGATACGGCGTTTGCTGATATCAAGAGCGCCGAGGAGGCGGCGGTCGACATCAAGGTTCGTATATCCGTCCTTGAGAACTCGCGCGAGAGTGGAAGCGACCGAAATGCCGATATACTTGGCGATATAGAGCGCTACGGCGAGGAGTCGGCAAAGCTCGAAAAGGCTATCGCATCAAAGCAAAAGACCGTCGACGAGTATTCCGACGCGATCGCAGAGATCGACGAAGAAAATGAAACACTCGACCGTCAGCTCACCGATCTCAATTCCGATCTCGGTGAAAAATACGAGGAAATAAACAATAAAACGCTCCGCCTTGAATCGATCCTTCAGAGAATTAAGACCATGAAAGCGATGGAGGAGCAGTTCGAGGGGTATAATAATTCCGTCCGCTTCGTAATGAACAGCTACAGCACGGGCAAGATAACCGACCGAAACGGTGCGCCCTGCGGAAAGATCTTCGGCCCTCTTTCCAAGGTCATAACCGTCGATACAAAGTACGTTACTGCGGTTGAGACTGCGCTCGGAATGAACCTCCAGAATATCGTCGTTGAGGACGAGGAGACCGCAAAGGCGGCAATGTTTGCCCTCAAGCGCGGAGAAGCGGGAAGAGCAACCTTTTTTCCTCTGACCTCGATGAGACCGCAGACCGAAACTCCCGAAATGCGCGACGCTCGCGGATTTACGGGTTATATAGGCAGAGCCGACGAGCTCTGCGGAAGCGAGGATAAGTTCAGAAACGTTATCAGCTCGCTGCTTGGCAGAACGCTGGTATTCGATAGTATAGACAACGCCACCGTAATGGCAAAAAGGCTCAACTATAAGGTCAGAGTCGTCACCCTGGACGGTCAGCAGATAAATGCTGGCGGCTCGTTCACGGGCGGTTCGGTAAAGCAGGGCGGAGGCATTCTGTCGAGAGCCGACGAGATCAAGAGACTCAAGAGCGAGTCCGAGGAGCTCGAAAAGAAGCTCAAGAAGCTTCAGAGCGAGGCGGCAGAGCTTAAAGAAAGACTCACCGATCTTACCGACCGCCGCACTGACCTTGCCGATCGCAAGGATCTCATCAACGTGCTCAAAAACACCGAGATGCAGGGACTCGAAAAGCTTACGGGTCAGTATGAATCGAATAGATCTCTGCTTGAAAAGCTCAATGCCGACTACGAGCAGATAGTCAGAATGAGCGAGCGATATGAGGACGACCTCGCGGCGCTCAAGAGAGAAGAGGAGTCACAGAATAAGCGAGTTGAGGAATTTACCGCAGTCCGTTTGGCAAAGCATAACGAAAAGGTCGACGCGGAGGACAGACTCAAGTCTCTCGAGGATGAAAAGACCGCAAACATCATCCGCATAAGCGAGATCCAAAAGGATATCGAAACGGCAAAGGCACTGCTTGAGGTCTCACTCGAGAGAATACGCGTGTGCGAGGAGGATATGAGGGCGGCAAACGATCGAATCGAAAGCTACCGCGCACAGATCAATAACCTCACTGTCGCGCAGACCGAAAATCGAAAGAAATATACCGAGTGCCAGTCCGAGCTCGATATGCTTAACGCCAAGCGCGCCGAGGTCGAGGAGGGCAACCTCGAATTTGAAAAGAAGCTCAACGAGATCAACACTATGATGCGTGACAAGATGGCTGAAAAGGAGCTTATCTTCCGCGTTCATACCACCAATCAGGCAAAGCTCGAGGGATTTCAGGACAAATACGACAAGGTAGCAGGCAAGCTTTGGGATGACTATGAGCTGACGAGAGCCGATGCAGTCGCGCTCGGTTATCCTGCAGTAACTGCCGAGAATCGACCTGAATACGCAAAAACGCAGATCGAGTGTCAGAATAAGCTCCGTCACATCGGTAGCGTAGACCTTGATGCCGTCAATAAGTACAAGGAGCTCAAGGCGCGTTACGACTATATGAGCGAGCAGATAAAGGATCTTGAAAAATCCAAGGAAGAGCTTATCGGTATCATCACCAAGCTCGAAAAGGAGATGAAGACCGCCTTTGTCACCGCTTTTGATCAGATCAACGAGAACTTTGGCAAGACCTTCTCCGAGCTGTTCGGAGGCGGATCTGCGGAGATCTATCTCACCGATCCCGAAAACGTGCTCGAAAGCGGAATCGAGATCAAGGCGGCACCTCCCGGAAAGATCATCAAGAATCTGATGCAGCTTTCGGGTGGAGAGCAGGCATTTATCGGAGTAGCGCTCTTCTTCGCAACGCTCAAGGTCAACCCAACGCCCTTCTGTATACTCGACGAGATCGAGGCGGCGCTGGACGAGGTCAACGTAGAACGCTTGGCACAATATATAAAGAGATATTCCGACGGCACGCAGTTTATTATGATCACACACCGTCGAGGCACTATGGCGGCGGCGACCAGACTGTACGGCGTAACGATGCCCGAGCACGGTATATCCAAGATACTCACGCTTGACGTCAAGGACGTTGAGAAGAAGAAAGATGGTGAATGGAATGGCATTTTTGAATAAGCTTTTCGGCAAAAAGGATAAAAACAAAAAGAGCGACGAGGAGATCCGTGAGGACGAAGCCCTCGACGCAGAGAAGTCCGAGGAAGAACCGATCGATATCGACTCTCTTATGCACGATAAGGACGCAGAGCCTATAGATATCGATTCTCTTATGGACGACGAAGACGAGCTCACTGATGAGGAGATCGCGGCGGCTGAAAAGTTCGAGGAGGAGCACAGGGAGGAGTACGAAAACGTCACTCCCCTTGATTACGACGGCGATTTTATCGACTTCGACGATATTGTGGGCGACGATTCCGAGATAGAGGAGGAAGAAACGTCCGACGAGCCCGAGGTTGCCGATAATACGGCGAATGAGGCGGCAGATGAAGATGCCGAAGACGAAGAAGAAGCCGAGGAAAAGGTGTCCTTCTGGGAGAAACTCAAAAACGGGCTTTCCAAGACCAAAAAGGCTCTTTTCGGATCGGTCAGCGATCTGCTCAAAAACTTCGTCAGAGTCGACGAGGATCTGCTCGAGGAGCTCGAGGAGCTTTTGATCATGGCAGACGTCGGAGTCGGCGCAACCGAGGAGATAATCGAGGAGCTTCGCGATAGAATCAAGGACGGTAGACTTAAGGAAAAGGATCAGGTGCTCGACACCCTCAAGGAGATACTTGGCGATATGATCGGTGAGCATCAGCCTCTGAAGCTCGAGACCTCTCCGTCAGTCGTGCTCGTTATCGGAGTCAACGGCGCGGGTAAGACCACGAGCATCGGTAAGATTTCCAAGAGACTTCGCCTCGCAGGCAAGAAGGTCGTCGTTGCGGCGGCAGATACCTTCAGAGCCGCGGCGATAGATCAGCTTGAGGTCTGGTGTAACAGAGCCAAGGTCGATATCGTCAAGCAGAGCGAGGGCAGTGACCCTGCGGCAGTTGTGTTCGACGCCATCAACTACGCCAAGAAAAAGGAAGCCGACGTGCTCATCATAGATACCGCAGGCAGACTCCATAATAAGACCAACCTTATGAACGAGCTTGCAAAGATCAATCGCGTTATCGACCGCGAGCTGCCCGACGCGTCTCGCGAGAACCTTCTCGTTCTCGATGCGACCACGGGTCAGAACGCGATAATTCAGGCAAAGGAATTCAGCAAAGCGGCAAATATTACGGGTATTACCCTCAATAAGCTCGACGGAACCGCAAAGGGCGGTATCGTGATCTCTATCAAGCGTGAGCTCGGTATCCCCGTCAAGTTTATCGGTGTCGGTGAGAAGATCGACGATATGCAGGAGTTCGACGCAAAGCAGTTTGTCGACGCTTTGTTTGAGTAAGAGGGGAAGCGTGCGAGAACCTTTCTTGCAAGAAAGGTTCTCGCGCTCTCCAAAGACCTCCCTGAAGGATAAATTGAAATACAGACGGTTTAGGTTTTAAATCGACGAAAAGAAAGCGAGAAAGTATATGAAAAATCAGGGAAAAATAGTTTTAAAAACAGTTATGATCACGGCGGCAGTGCTTGCCTTCGTTCCTACGGTGTTTGTTATCAAAAAGGGAAAGGGCTTTGACGGATACGGTCTTTTGAGCCACTTGAAATATGAGAAAAAGCCCAAGGAAAACGGCGGCTTTGAGCACAACGTAACCCTTGATCTGATTGATCTTCAGAGATATGGTATTGACTTGTGCGAAAAAATCGATGACGTAACCGAAGCCGATGAAGTTGCGGAAGGCGTCGACGAAATTACAGAATAATTCAAACCAACCAATTTATCGAAAGTTTTTGAAGTCCTTAGAAACTTTTCCCTAAAAAGTTTCTAAGCAGGGCTTGGGGCGGCGCCCCAAATGGAAATCAATATGAAAATAGTATTAGCATCAAGAAACAAAAAGAAAAAAGCAGAGCTGCAGACTCTGCTCTCGCAGTATATCGAGGGGATCGAGATACTTTCTCTTGACGACGTAGGG
>CAZQLJ010000056.1:0-9801 GCA_964594085.1 uncultured Clostridium sp. | reverse complement strand
CCTTCGGGGACGGCAACAACTATGACCGTCAACCCCAGCGTCAGCGCATGAAAAAGATTTGCGAACAAAAAATCAAAGCTTGTCAGCTTGTATCTTATCACGTTGGGATCAAACGCGCTGTCGACCAAAAACGTATTAAAAAGATACACGAGCGCAACAAGCACCGCCGCGACGTACCCAACGGCGCTTATCTGCTTTGCAAGCTTGCCAAGCCGAATTTTCAGCGGACTTTCTCTGGTCTCGGTCTGTATCTCGCGTGAAATTCCGCCAAGAAAGGTCTTGTCGCCAACAGATGCGACCTCGATCTCACCCTCACCCGAAAGCACCGTACAGCCACGCAAGCAATAGTAAGATGACGAGGGGGTCATATCCTCACCCTGCCCCATTCTTCTCGGCGACTTGTAAGCCTCCTTGCTCTCGCCGGTCATCGCGGACTGATCGCAAGCAACACTCCCCGATATCAAAGCTCCATCGGCAGGAATCTGCTCCCCCGCCCCAATAAGCGCGATGTCTCCGACTACAACCTCGCGAATATCGACCTCACAAACAACTCCGTTTCGTCTGACCCTGCACCTCTGCTTGCCGCACTCGGCATCAAGCCGTTCAAAAGCCGCCGCCGAGCCGTATTCCGATGCCGTAGATATCAAGGTCGCCAAAAGCACTGAGATCGCGATTCCCGCCGTTTCAAACCAATCGGCATTTCGAAAGGTAAACAAAACGTTGATAATAAGAGCGCCTATCAATATTTTTATAACGGGATCGCCGAGATTTGAAACAAACTGTCGCAAAAAGCTCTTCCTTTTCCCTCTCGACAAGGAATTATCTCCGTGCTCCGCGCGCGAGCGTGCAACCTCTGCATCACTTAACCCACGAGCACTCCCGTATCCGCTTTTTTTATAAGTATTCGTAATAATATCCCTCCCTTGCGCCATCCTAAAACAGATATATGCAAACGGGTCGAGATTTAGCCCCCAAACCGCAAAAGTCGACAAAAAAAGACCGCCATACCACAGGTAAAGCAGTCTTTTTCTCCGCAAAAACGGAATTTTTTATGCCGTCAGCATCTTTCGTCCATCGCAACGTAATCTCTGGTCTTGGAGATACACTTGTACGCAGGACGAATGATTTTATTCGACGTGCAGTATTCTTCCATACGGTGAGCACACCAGCCCGCAACTCTCGCGATCGCGAAAAGGGGCGTGTACATCTCGGTAGGAATGTCAAGCATACGGTAAACGAGACCTGAATAAAGGTCGACGTTTGCACACATATCCTTGTCAACTCCCTTGTATGCCCTGAAGAGCGAGGGGGTGATAGTCTCGATCTTCTCCAGAAGCTCGAAATCCTCGCCAAAACCCTTTTTATAAGCAAGATTCTTGGCGTAGGTCTTGAGCATTACCGCGCGAGGATCGGACTTTGTATATATAGCGTGACCCATACCGTAAATAAGACCCGAGCCGTCGTTAGCCTCCCCTTTGAGTATCTTGAGCAGGAAGGACGCGACCTCGTCCTCGTTGTTTATATCCTTGACGTTAGCCTTTATGCAGTCGAACATTTCCTGAACCTTGAGGTTCGCGCCGCCGTGACGGGGGCCCTTCAAGGCACCGATCGCCGCGCTGATCGCGGAATAGGTATCCGAGCCCGAGCTTGAAAGCACACGGCAGGTAAAGGTCGAGCAGTTACCTCCTCCGTGCTCGGCGTGAACGACGAGACAAAGATCAAGCAGCCTTGCCTCCTCCTCGGTATAGTTCTTGTCCGAGCGCAGAACTCTCAAAAAGTTCTCTGCGGTCGAAAGCTCATCCTTGGGGTTGTGCAGATTGAGGCTCTTATCGAAAAACGCGTTCTGATAGACCGCATAGGACTGCGCCGCGATAACGGGCAGACGGGCAAGCAGCTCCATGCTCTGATGAAGCATATTTTCGAGTCCCGTGTCGTCGGGATTGTCGTCGTAAGCGTAAAGCGAAAGCACCGCACTCGCCATCTTGTTCATTATCGAAGCGGAGGGAGCTTTCATAATTATATCCTCGGTAAATCTGGGCGGCAGACGGCGATACGCCGCAAGAATATCGTTAAATTCGGCAAGCTCCTGCTCGTTAGGCAGATGCCCGAAGAAAAGCAGATAAGCACATTCCTCAAATCCGAATCTTCCCTCTTTAACGAAATTATTTACAAGAGAAGTGATCTTATATCCGCGATATTCAAGGCTTCCCTCGACCGCACACTTCTCTCCCTCGTTCATAACGTAACCGTGCGCGTTACCAACTCTCGTAACACCCGCAACTACGCCCGAGCCGTCAAGCTCACGCAGACCGCGCTTGACTCTGTATTTGTCAAACGAGCCCTTGGGTATAACGTAAGCCGACCGAGCATCGTCGAGCATTGCCTGAAATTCCTTTTCAACCATTTCGTCGTGATCACTCTGATATTTTTTCGAATTAAGCTGCATTTTTTCTCCTTTCCGCCGCGCAAAGCGGCGCAAGTTTGATGACAATTTTGCCGCAAAGGCAAAACGAATACACTGATACATTTTACCATCAAATACCACGATTTGCAATTAACAAATTGTAAACTTTCAAATTTCGGTACAAATATCCCCGCAAATCTCCGCGTTTTGCAAGAATTCTCGATTCCAAATTCAGGCATTCAGTCAAACACAGCTCCGACGACATTGTGAAAACTGCAACAAGGCATTGACAAAAATCCAAAACTCCTTTATAATGTTATCATGAAGACAAGCTTGGTCGCTTTCGCCAAGACTACTTTCCGACAGCAGCGGAAGAAAGGACAAAAAACATGGTAAATGAATTCTTCCCCGACGGCATAACGCCTATCGACGCTTGGTTTTACAATGCCCGCATCCCCAACCTTTCGGAGCTTGGAAAGCCTTATAAAATAACCGATTTCGGCGCTAAATCCGATGGAAATATTTACACGAAAGAGATCCAATCCGCTATCGATACCGCGCACGCAAACGGCGGCGGTGTTATTATCATTCCCAAGGGAAGATTTATGTCAGGCGCACTCTTTTTCAAGTCAGGTGTGAACCTCTATCTCGAAAAGGATGCCATACTTATGGGAAGCGACGATATCTGTGACTATCCCCTTTGTCAAACGAGGATCGAGGGCCAATGTCGGCTATATTTCCCCGCCCTTGTCAATGCCGACCGTAACGACGGCTTCACTCTGTGCGGCAAGGGAGTGATAGACGGCAATGGATTTAGGGCATGGCGGGCATTCTGGCTTCGCTGGGAGTGGAACAAAAACCTTTCAAATCTCGACGAGCAGCGTCCTCGTTTGCTCTTCGTTTCCAATTCAAGCAACGTAACCATCGCCGAGGCGACAATTCAGAATTCTCCTTTCTGGTCAACGCATATCTACAAATGCGACCACGTAAAATATCTGAATTGCAATATCCTTGCGCCGCACTCCCCCGTCAGAGCGCCAAGCTCGGACGCTATCGACATAGACGTCTGTCACGACGTGCTGATCAAAAATTGCTATTTCAACGTTAACGACGACTCGGTAGTTCTTAAGGGAGGCAAGGGTGTAAATGCCGAAAAGCTTTCCGAAAACGGCGAAAACCGGCGGGTCTTAGTTGAGGATTGTCACTACGGCTTCTGTCACGGCGTTCTGACCTGTGGCTCGGAGTCTATCCATAACAAAAACGTCATCGTCCGCAACTGTCACGTAGACGAAACGATATATCTGCTTTGGTTCAAGCTCCGCAACGACACCGCACAGCACTATGAATTCGTACGCATCGAAAATATCACCTGCGACAGAGCAAGAAGCTTTATAAATCTAAACCTTTTCGGCGATCAAAGCGACAACGATCTTTCGTCTAAGGTCAATGACGTAACCGTCAAGGATTGCTCCTGCAGCTGTGACGTTTTCTACGACGTAACCGTCGCCGAAGGTAGAACCTCAGCGCAAGATTTCACTCTTGAAAACCTGCAGATAAAATGCCGCGAGAGCCGATTTAACAAGGACCTCGTGGAGAATACCGTTGCAAGAAATGTCGTCGTAAACGGCGAGATTCAATAATTCTAACACCGCTCTCCGCACGATCCTTGATCCAAGCTCCCATACGCAAGACCCCCGACGACCGAAAATACGGTCTGTCGGGGGTCTTTTATCAGCACCTATCCACGTTGACGACGACAAAATGATCGGACTTTTCTTCTGCGATCTTGCCCTGAACTGCATTCTTTATCTCATCATCGGTCAGCTTGACCTCAAAAGGCGCACTGATATCAAAAAGCAGATTAGTGTGAGTCTTTCCGCGAACAAATCGGAAATCGTGTATCGCGAGCCTTTCGTCCACCGTCTTAACACGGTCAAGAACAAAAGCTCTCATATTATTGACCTCCTCGTCGTCAACAACGATGGGGTCCATGTGAATGTTCGACTGTATTCCAAGCTCGATATTCAACCTTTTCTCAATGAGATCAATCATATCGTGCGACTCGAAAATATCCTTCGAGCCGTCCACCTCAACGTGCAAATTTGCCACAAAGCGACCGGGGCCGTAGCTGTGAACGACCATATCGTGAATGCCGAGCGCATCGGGAAACTCGGCAACTATCGCCTTTATTCCCTCAACTACCTCGTCGGACGGTGCCTCTCCGAGAATAGAATTCTTGGTATCGTTGAGTATCTTGATGCCTGCGATAAATATGACGACTGCGACCGCAACACCCATATATCCGTCTATATCAATGCCCGTAAACTTGAAAATAAGCATAGCGATAAGCACCGCCGTACTCGCACCTGCGTCAGAAAGACTGTCCGCCGCCGTCGCTCTCATAACCGCTGAATCTATCTTGTTCGCTATCCTGCGATTAAAAAGCACCAGCCAGAGCTTTGACAAAATAGAAACTGCAAGAACACCGACCATAAGCCAGATATTCGAGCCGTCGGTCACGTTTCCCGCGTCAAATATCTTGCCCAGCGACTCGGAAAAGAGATTCCAACCCACAAGCATAACGAAAAACGACACTATCATGCTTGCCACGTACTCAATACGCGCGTGTCCGAACGGGTGATCTCTGTCGGCAGGCTTTGCCGCAAGCTTAAAGCTGATCAGCGAGATGATCTGCGAGCCCGCGTCCGACAGATTATTGATACCGTCACCCGCAAGCGAGATCGCGCCGAACAGAAATCCGACGGTGATCTTCCCTGCCGCCAGAACGACGTTTACAATTATTCCCACGATGCTCGCAAGCGTTCCGTACGCCCGTCTCACCGCAGGGGATTTTATATTTTCCCTGTCCTTAACGAACAGCCTGCATAATAATTCCGTCAATGAAAAAACCTCTCTTTTTATAATTTCTCACGCTTCGCCCCGCGAAGCATATCACTCGCCGCGGGCGAATACCACGCTGCGCCAAGCGCAGCATATCACTTTCGCACAGCGAAAATATCACTGACGATGAGCGCTCAGCGCTCATCGTCCATTCCCCAATATTTTCTGTCCAGACTTCTGAACTGTATCGCCTCGGCAATATGCTCCGCGCGAATGACCTCGCTTCTGTCAAGGTCAGCAATGGTCCTCGCAACTCTCATAATGCGGTCGTATCCGCGCGCGGAAAGACCCATTGAGTCGTATGCCGAATGAAGCAGCTCCATCGCGTCCTCGTCAGCCTGACAGTATTTTCTGATTCCGCGCGAGTCGAGAGAAGCGTTGTTGAGATATCCGTCCGAGCCCATTCTCTCTTGCGCGAATTTGCGCGCTTCAATGACCCTCGCCCTGACTGTCGCACTGCTCTCACCGATTCCGGTATTGCTCGAAAGCTCGTCGTAGCTCAAAGACGGAAGCTCGATCTGTATATCTATTCGGTCAAGCATAGGACCGCTGATTCGGGATATGTATCTTTTCACGTCTGCGCTCTTGCAGGTGCACTTTCTCGTCGGATGACCGAAATATCCGCATCGGCAAGGGTTCATCGCCCCCACGAGCATAAAATTGCAAGGGAACGTCACGCGACCGTTGGCTCGCGTAATGGTCACCTTCCGATCCTCAAGCGGCTGACGAAGCGCGTCGGTGACCTGCTTTGGGAATTCGGGAAGCTCGTCGAGAAACAAAACTCCGTTGTCGGCAAGCGAGACCTCCCCGGGCATAGGATTTATACCGCCGCCTACAAGGCTGACCGCGCTCATCGTGTGGTGAGGAGAACGAAACGGGCGAACCGACAAAAGCGACACACCCTCAGGCAAAGTTCCCGCGACCGAATGAACCTTGGTGGTCTCGATAGCCTCCGCGAATGAAAGCGGCGGCAAAATAGTCGGCAATCGTTTCGCCAGCATCGACTTGCCCGTTCCGGGAGGGCCGATAAGCAAAATATTGTGTCCGCCCGTAGCGGCGATCTCCATCGCACGCTTTGCCTGCGCCTGACCCTTAACGTCGGAAAAATCAAGTCCGTAAGTATTTGCCGCATCACAAAAGCCACCGCGGTCGTAGATCTCGGGAGTGATCGGCTCGGTTCCGTTGAGGTGAGCGACAAGCTGTCTCATATCCTTGACCGCATATACGGTTATTCCCTCAACTGCCGCGGCCTCGCCCGCGTTGTCGGCAGGAACGAAAAACTCACGAAATCCCGCATCTCTCGCCGCCACGCACATCGAAAGAACGCCGCGTACCGAGCGCAAAGCGCCCGACAGAGAAAGCTCTCCCACGAAGCACTTGTCCGACACGTCGATATCAGATCTCACGATCCCCGCGCACTTCATAATACCAAGCAATATCGCCACGTCATAAGCCGAGCCCTCTTTTTTGCGGTCGGCGGGCGCAAGATTGAGCATAAACGACATCTCGGGGAATCTGAATCCGCTGTTTATGCATGCCGTCCTGACTCTCTCCTTTGCCTCCTTGACAGCCATATCGGGCAGTCCAACAAGCTCGAAATTAGGGAGTCTCGGTTGCGCGTCTGCCTCCACGGTGACGATATATCCGTCAATTCCGAAGATTCCCGCGCTAAATATCGATGATAACATAATAATCTCCATTCCGCCGCACACGGCGGCAATATCAAAGCCCATGAAAATAGTCCTCGGGACAACATTTCAAAATAAAGCTGATCACTAAATCAAGTATATCACATTTACCGTAAAATTACAATAAAATATTGCAAAAAACACCCTATCTCCCTTAAAAAAGCGTACGTTTTTCTGGTTTGTTCATAAAATTTGTGAAAATGTTTACAAAAGTTATATCCAAACCGCCAATAAACCTATTGACAATTCCCCTGAATTGCGGTATAATTTTATATGTATAAATTTGTAATCATAATCTCCCGGAGGTCTGATATGAAAAAAATAGCTCTGATAGTCCTTGCGGCGTTGTTAGCGCTTTCGCTGATCGCTTGCTCGAATTCAGGCGGAGACAAAGCTTCTCTTGATGAATATATAGCTCCCGACTATACCTGCAAAATAGCTACGGGAACGCTTACTTTTGAAGATAGCATCGGTGACACCGCGATCATAACCGATTATTCGGGTCTGTACAAGGCTCACGCGGTCGAAATACCCGAGAAGGTATCCAATGCAACGATCGACGAGCGTACCGTTGTCGGCATAGGAGACGAGGCATTCCTCTCCTGCACTTCTATAACCTCAATAGTTATCCCCGACACCGTCACCTATATCGGCGATTGGGCTTTCGCAAGATGTACCGGACTCGAAACGATAGTTATTCCCGCGTCCGTAACCTCTATCGGTAACGGCGCATTCAGTGAGTGCACCAGTCTTAAGACCATTATTTTCGAGGAAGGCAGTAAGCTCACGTCTATCGGTGATTACGCGTTTAACGATTGCTCGGCTCTCACCGAGATCGATCTTCCCGAGGGTCTTACCTCGGTCGGATTCTTCGCATTCAACGGTTGTTCCGCTTTAACTTCTATGAAGACTCCCTCCACCCTCAAAACCATCGGCGACCTCGCATTCTACAACTGTGCAGGTCTTAACGCAGAGGGCGCGCTCGTTCTCAACGAGGCACTGACCTCTATCGGTAAATTTGCTTTCGCAGGAATAAACAAGGATTATATCGTAGCCCCCGAGGGTTCTTATGCAGCTAAATACGTTGACGAAATGATCGACCTTGAGGATGAAGAGGAAACCACCGAGGAAACTACCAAGGGAACGACCGAGGATACTACCGAGGGCTCCACTGAAGGCACTACCGAAGTTACCGAGGATTCCACCGATGGCGCCACCGAAGTTACCGAGGACACCTCCGATGATACCACCGAAGTGACCGAGGATTCCGCCGAGGGCACTACCGAAGTGACCGAGGGCTCCACCGAGGACACTACCGAAGTTACCGAGGATACTACAGGTGACACCACCGAAGCGACTGAAGACACCACCGAGGACTCGTCCACGGAAACCGAAACCGCTTGATAATAAACTAATAAACAAAACGCTTACGGGTCAACCGTAAGCGTTTTTTTATTTTTCATCAATTCTATGCTCGACCGCAACTACGACCGTCATTTCGGCGGAAAGTATCGAGTCCGCACTGACCGTACAACCTGCCGCACGAACATGTCCGCCACCGCCGTAAAGCGCACAGATCTCGGACACGTCAAAATCGCAGGACGATCGCATCGAAACACGGAAGCGATTCTCTGCCGTGGGTTGCTTGATCACCGCGGCAACCTTAACTCCCTTAATGCATCTCGCAACGTCGATCAAGGTTTCAAGATGCTCGTCCTCCGCGCCATATTGCTTCTTAAGATCGTAAGGAAAGGTTATCACAGCTAACCGCCCGTCACAATAAAAGTTCATTCGCTCAAAGCCCGCATGCTCTACCTGCATCTGCTTTAGAGTCTTGATGCCGAAAAGTCTGTGATTGATCTCGGCAGACCGAGCACCGTTTTCTATAAGCTTCGCCACCAACGCGTGAGTGCTCGGCGACACGTTGCTGTATCTGAAGCATCCCGTATCCGAGCTTATCGCGGTATATATCAGATCCTTGACCCTGCGCGGAAGCTCTCCAAGCCCGCGCTTTTTCGCGACCTCCGACAAGATCTCGTACAAGACCTCGCCGCAAGCCGACGCCTCGGATCGAATGTAATTGTCCGCATAAGCCGTTCCCTTACCGTGATGATCTATCATCAGCGCGATTTTGTCCTTGTAGACCTCGTAAAGCTCTCCAAGCTGAGAGGGAGAAGCCGTATCGACCGTAACGATAAGAGTCGGCTCAAAGCCATCGGGAATCGACGACGGCAAAACACTCGCCTGTGCCCCATCGCAAATAAACGCAAGTCTTTCGGGCAGCTCATCGGCACAAACGCACCAAGCCCGACCGCCCAAAGCGGTTATGAGCTCTCGCAAGGCAAATGCAGAGCCCGCCGCGTCTCCGTCGGGATGAACGTGGAAAAGTATCAGTACGTCATCGCTCGAGCACAGTATATCTGCCGCCTCATCCGTAGAAAGCGCACGGAATCGGTTCATTTCATCATTCATTGTTTTCTTCTCCGTCGACAGTGACCTCGTCATCGGGATCGGTAATGGTTATACCCTCAAGTATCTTAGAGATCTTGGCACCGTATTCTATCGAGCCGTCCTCAATAAAGGCTATTTCGGGAGTGATACGAAGATTCATTCTGCGTGCGATCTGACTGCGAATGAACCCGTTTGCCGCCTGCAAGCCCTTCTTGATCTCCTTCTTATCTCCCGTCAAAGAGGAATAGTATACCTTTGCGTTGCGCAGATCGGGCGTAACCGTAGCTCCCGTAACGCTGATAAACGCGCCCGAGACTCTGGGATCCTTAACGTCGCGCAATATCATAGCTATTTCCT
>CAZQLJ010000055.1:0-9819 GCA_964594085.1 uncultured Clostridium sp. | reverse complement strand
TTCCGCTGCGGCGGGATTGTGCAAAGCTAAAGCTTTTTCGAACCACCAGCACTGCTGGTGGTTTTCGTTATACAATAAAAAGGAATGCGCGACTTTACTAAAAAGTCGCGCATTCCTTTTTGGCGCCGTTATTTCACCCTTGCGTTAAGCCTTTTGCTCGTCGTCTTGACCGTAAAGAATACGGACAGCCAGATCACGAGATAAAGCACCGCGAATATCGCCGTAAATATCAAAATCACCTTAATATCAAAGGGGATCCACGAATTCAGCAGATAGCAACCGACGTAAGCTAAGTATATCGTCGCAAAATGACAAAGCATGCTCTTAGCCACAGACCAATGCTCTATCTGATTGAACACACTCGCCCCCGCCTGCAAAAAAGCAAGCAAATAGGTCGAAACTATCGCCAAAAGCACCTCTCCCCCACCAAGAGAAAAATCCTCAAGCGTGAGCGACAGTATAAAAAAAACGATTCCCACAATTATCGGGCCAAACCCACCGAATATCAATCCTCGGTGCAAAAATTTCTTAAAATAATTCTTTCTCATAAATAAACCTATCCTTTCCTGAATATCAAAACCCTATCCTGTCCTTGACCGCCCGCATCTGCCTGCGCGAGATATAATCCTTGTACCCGTTTTTCAACGTCACCATCAAAGAGCCTCCGATCGAAGCATCAAACCGAGCAATTTTATCCACGTTTACAAGACAAGACTGATTTATCTTCACAAACCCGGAAGAAAATTGCTCCTCAAGCTGATAAAGCCTCATCTTAAGCTGAAGCTTATTGCGCTCGGTGAGAGCAAATACCTTGCCCTCCTCAACGACAAAGCAAAATATCTCGTTCTCACAAAGCTTGACGACCTCGCCGTCACCGAAAGCAAGAATATCCCTCTGTTGCTCAAGAATAACCTCCTCAATGCGCTCAACGAGAGCATTCTTCTCGTGAGCGTATATCAGGATCTCCTCCTCTCGCTCGCGATCAATATAAATTTTGTATTTCATTTTTACCTCCAAAGAGTATCGAGCATTGAAAAAACCTCCGAAAGCCGCGCTACGCTCTCGTCACGCGGTATTCTCAATCCCGAGATCAGCCGACCGCAAGACTCTGTCGCCTTGCACTTTTATTATACTCCAGAGCGAAAAAAAGTCAATACAAAATCCGTATGCGGTCGTTTTTCGACTCCATTCGGCGCAAAAAAGCGCGCTTTATTCAACATTTTATTTCTTTTTCTACTTTTTGTTTATAATAATGTGTCGAAATCTCCGTATCCGAGCCTCAGATCTCCCAAAAACCCAAAAAAGTCAGAAAGTTTCTCAAAACCCTTGAAATATCAATGGCTTTCTGCTATAATGTATAATGTAGTATTATTTTCTTAAATATGCGATACAAAAAAATCGCATAGCCGCGAACTGTGAAGCGGCAAATCAGACGAGGTAAAAATATGACGATAGGAATAGTAGGCCTTGGACTCATCGGCGGTTCAATGGCAAAAGCATACAGAGAATATTCAACCGAAAGCGGACTCAACTTCAAGATCTACGGCTACAACCGAAGCGAAGCAACTCTGGGTGAAGCAATAGCCGACGGCACGATCACCGCAAGGCTCGACGAGAGCACTATGCCGCTTTGCGACCTCATTTTAGTAGGACTCTATCCCGAATCCTCGATCGAATATATAAAGCAGATGTCTCCCTATATCCGCAAGGATGCCTACGTGATCGACCTCTGCGGCACCAAGGAGCTTATCTGCAATGCCTGCTTCGCACTCGCCGAGGAATACGGCTATACCTTCGTCGGCGGACACCCAATGGCAGGAACGCACAAATCGGGCTACAAATATTCAAGATCAAATATGTTCCACGGCGCACCGATGGTCTTCGTCCCGAAGGACCTTAGCGACATTTCGCTCCGCATCAAGCTTACACAGATGCTTTCCCCCGCAGGCTTTGGCATGTATTCCTTCACCACGGCAGTCGAGCACGACCGAATGATCGCATTCACCTCCCAGCTTGCCCACGTCGTCTCGAACGCATACGTCAAGAGCCCGACAGCGAAAAATCATAAGGGCTTCTCGGCAGGAAGCTATAAGGACCTCACCCGTGTTGCCTGGCTCAATGAAACTATGTGGACAGAGCTCTTTTTCGAGAATAAAAACGCGCTCACCTTCGAGATCGATCAGATAATAAGCTCGCTTTCCGAATACCGCGACGCCCTCTCTGAAAACGACAGAGAGAAAATGAAAAATCTTCTCCGCGACGGAAGAATAGCCAAAGAAGAGATCGACGGACAAGCCGAAAAAGCAAAGCAGATAATCGACTAAAACCGCAAACAGATACGAAAGAAACAGGTATCACAATGAAAAAAGTAACAGTAACCGCCTCGCGCACCTACGACGTCATCATAGATAGCGGCATCCTCGATCGCGCGGGAGAAGAATCGGCAAAGGTGATAAAGCCTTGCAAAGCCGCCGTTCTCACCGACTCAAACGTCGCACCCCTCTATGCCGAAAGACTTGAAAATTCACTGAAAATCGCAGGATATTCTCCCCTCCGATTCACCATAAAAGCAGGCGAAGAATCAAAATCCGCCGAGTCATATTTAAGTTTCCTTAACTTTTTGGCAGAAAATCAGCTCACGAGAACCGATTGCATCTTCGCTCTCGGCGGTGGCGTTGTCGGAGACCTCGCAGGCTTCGCGGCGGCGACCTACCTCCGCGGCATTAGATTTATACAGATCCCCACGACTCTGCTCGCAATGGTCGACTCGTCGGTAGGCGGCAAGACCGCAATAGATATCCCCGCAGGCAAAAATCTCGTCGGCGCGTTCTATCAGCCCTCGCTCGTCTTGTGCGACCCATCGACTCTTGACACCCTCAGCGACGAGATCTTCGCAGACGGCTGCGCCGAGGTCATCAAATACGGAATAATCAACGACAAACAGCTCTTTGAAAAGCTGAAATCCCCCATAAAGCCGCAGATCGAGGATATCATCGAAGCCTGCGTGACCGACAAACGTGACATAGTAAACGCCGACGAGCGTGACGTTGGAATTCGTCAGCTTCTGAACCTCGGACACACGGCGGCTCATTCGATCGAGACCTTATCTCACTTTCAGATCTCCCACGGAAGCGCGGTTGCAATGGGCACCGCGATCATATCGCGCGCGGCAACCAAGCTCGGCTATTGCCCCGAAAGTGACACGGAGCAGATAATAGCTATGCTCAAATCCTACAATCTCACCACCGAATGCCCCTACACCGCAAAAGAGCTTGCCGAGGTAGCACTCCGTGATAAAAAGCGAAACGGCGACACGATAAACCTCATCGTCCCCTTCGGTATCGCAAACTCGCAAATACACAAAATTGCAGTAACCGACCTCGAAAACTTCTTCGCCGCAGGACTTTAATTTCAGGAAAAGAAAATGGACAAAATATTCACCAAAAGTCAAGTAAAAACAAGGGTGCGAGCCATCTCGTCGAAATCCGAGGCTCACAGATATCTGATCTGCGCCGCGCTCGCCGACAGCCATACCGAGATAGTGTGCACAGACACTAATGCCGATATCGACGCGACTGCAAATTGCCTTCGCGCACTCGGCGCGGATATTAGGCGCACCGAAAACGGCTTTTCTGTCACCCCAATATCCGAGGTGCAAAAAAAACAGGCCCTCGACTGTAACGAATCGGGCTCAACACTCCGATTTATGCTTCCGCTTGCCGCAAGTCTCGGGGCTGACTGTAGCTTCAATATGCGCGGCAGACTTGCAAGCCGCCCCCTCTCTCCCCTGTACGAAATATTAAGAGATAACGGAGTCCCCCTTACCCCGCAAGGTGAGAACCCGTTGAAGATCAAAGGAAAATTCAGCGCAGGCAATTATACCGTCGCGGCTAATGTATCCTCACAGTACATAAGCGGACTTCTCTTCGCCCTCTCGGTCGCAAACGGCAAAAGCACCCTCACACTCGAAGGAAAAATCGAATCCGCACCCTATATAGAAATGACTGTCGATGCCCTGCGAGCATTCGGCGCGAAGATCGACTTCGATAGCGAAAACAACCGTTTTACCATTGAAGGACAAGCAAAATTGCACTCCCCGAAAAATCTGACCGTCGGCGGAGACTGGTCAAACGCGGCATTCTTCCTTGCCGCAGGTGCAATCGGTCAAAACGAAGTCACGGTAAGCGGAATAAGCGAAAATTCAAGACAAGGTGACCGCGAAATAGTAGCGATCCTTGAAAAAATGGGAGCTCGTACACGTCACGGAGACAACGAAATAACAGTCTACCCCTCAAGCCTGCACGGAATCGAGATCGACGCCTCTCAGATCCCCGACCTCGTCCCGATCCTCGCCACCACAGCCTCGGTAGCTGACGGACAAACGCGAATTTACAACGCAGGAAGACTCAGACTCAAGGAGAGCGACCGAATCGAAAGCGTATGCACGACTCTCTCTACCCTCGGTGCAGACATAACCGCAACCGACGACGGAATGATAATAAACGGCAAAAAAGCGCTCCTTGGCGGCACAGTCGACTCGTATAACGACCACCGCATCGCGATGAGCGCCGCCATAGCCTCGTTAGTCTCTACGGATAGCGTGACCATAACACGCTTCGAAGCAATCAACAAATCCTACCCCACCTTTGCGGAGAATTTTGAATGAATACGTACGGAATCAACATAAAACTGAAGATCTACGGCGGCTCGCACGATGAAAAGATCGGAATGACGCTTGACGGAATCCCCGCAGGCGAAAAATTGGATATGACTGCCCTTGATGCCTTTATGGCTCGTCGCGCACCGGGCAAGGATCCCTATTCCACGAAAAGAAAAGAGCCCGATAAGCCTGTCTTTCTCTCGGGTCTTGATGAGAACGGAGTAACCACGGGCGAACGAATAGAAGCAGTCATCTATAACACAAACCAGCATTCGAGCGACTACAGCTCCCTCGTCGATATCCCCCGTCCCTCCCACGCCGACTTTGCCGCAAGAATGAAATACGGAGAGCAGGTCGACCTTCGCGGCGGCGGTCACTTTTCGGGAAGACTCACCGCGCCCATGTGCATCGCGGGCGGCATCTGCCTGCAAATGCTTGAAAAAAGAGGCATAAATATCGCCGCACATATTTCAAGCGTCGGCAACGTTAAAGACGATAGCTTCGACAAGGTCAACGTATCGAGATCCGATCTTGACGCACTCCACTCCCATAGCTTCCCCACAATAAACGAGGAAGCAGGTGCAAAAATTCGTGAGGAGATCGAAAAAGCCAGACTTGACTGTGACTCTGTCGGCGGCACCGTCGAGTGCGCGGTTATAGGACTCCCTGTCGGCTGGGGAGAGCATATGTTTTGCGGAGTCGAGGGCAGGATCTCCTCGATCGTCTTTGGGATCCCCGCCGTCAAGGGCATAGAATTCGGACTCGGATTTGGCTCGTCAGCCCTCCTCGGCTCGCAGAATAACGACCCGTTCGAGACCGACGGCGACCGCATATATACCAAAACAAACAACTGCGGCGGGATCCTCGGCGGCATGACCAACGGAATGCCCTTGATATTCCGTGCCGCGCTCAAGCCCACCCCCTCTATCGGCAAGGAGCAGGACAGCGTTTCGCTCTCCCGCAAGGAAAACGTCAAGCTGACGATCACCGGCAGACACGACCCCTGCGTAGTCCCTCGCGCAGTGCCCGTATTTGAAGCGGCTGCGGCGATCGCAATTGTCGATATGATGCTTGATAAATAACAAGGAGCAAGAAATGGAACTCGACCTCAATAAATTAAGAGAAGAAATAAACGAAACCGACGAAGAAATAGTTGCCCTTTTCCGCAAGCGCATGGGAATCGCCGCAAGCGTCGCCGAATATAAAAGAGAGCACGGTCTGCCCGTGCTTGACGCGGCTCGTGAAAGATCCCTGCTCTGTCGCATATCTGATATGGCAGGAGAAGAATTCGACGGCTACGCGCGCACGCTCTACCATACTATGCTCGACGTCTCGCGCGCCTATCAGCACACAAAGCTCGGCGGCTCGTCCGAAATATACGACGGCATACAGAAGTCAATTCAATCCACCGCAAAAACCTTCCCCGCACGCGCAAAGGTAGCGTGTCAGGGAGTCGAGGGCGCGTATTCGCAAATAGCCGCGGAAAAGCTCTTCGAGCTACCCTCAATAAACTACTGCCCCACGTTCGACAGCGTATTCACCGCAATCGAAAACGGCGAATGCCGCTACGGTGTGTTGCCGATAGAAAACAGCACCGCAGGCTCGGTCAAAAAGGTCTACGAGCTTATGATAAACCACAAATTCCATATAGTCAGATCGCTCCGACTCAAGATAGACCATTGCCTGCTCGCAAACCGTGGCGCAAAGCTCTCGGATATCAAGGAAATAGTCTCACACGAGCAAGCAATCAACCAAAGCGAGAGCTTTTTGAAAGGCCTTGGCGACGTGAAGATAACCGTCGTCGCAAACACCGCGATGGCGGCAAAAGCCGTTGCCGAATCGGGCAGAAACGATCTTGCCGCCCTCTCATCTCGCTTCTGCGCCGACCTCTACGGTCTCGACACACTCGCAGGCGCGGTTCAGGATATGGGCAACAACTACACAAGATTTATCTGCATCTCCAAGGAGCCCGAGATATATCCCGGCGCGGACAAATTCTCGATAATGCTCGTAACTCACAATAAGCCGGGCGCTCTATATCACGTGCTCTCCTGCTTCAATTCCCTCGGCGTGAATATGACCAAGCTCGAGTCTACCCCTATCCCCGAGCGAGACTTTGAATCAATGTTCTACTTTGATTTCACTCTCTCGGTCTATTCAGATCAGCTAAAGCCACTTCTCTGTGAGCTTGAGGCGCGTGGAGAAAAGCTCCGCCTGCTCGGAGCATACAACGAAATAGTCTGACGCCAAGACGGCAGAAAGAGACCGAAATGATAACAGGAAAACAAAATATGAAATGCGGTCTTATCGGTGAGAAGCTCAGCCATAGCTTTTCTCCGCAGATACATAGGGAGCTCGCCGACTATTCCTACGAGCTCTTCGAGATGCCCGAGAGCGAGGTCAAAAGCTTCCTCGAGAGCGACAGATACGACTGCATAAACGTAACCATACCATATAAAAAAACCGTAATGCCCTACCTCGACGAGATCTCCGCCGAAGCACAGCGGATCGGCGCGGTAAACACCGTCGTAAAGACAAAAAACGGCAAGAAGCACGGCTACAACACCGATTACTACGGCTTTATGTACACCGTAAGCCGAAGCGGCATAGAAATAAAGGATAAAAACGTCCTGATTCTCGGCACGGGTGGCGCGTCTCTGACCGCCAAGACCGTAAGCGAGGACCTCGGCGCGAAAAAGATCACCTTCGTCTCGCGCTCGGGCGAGATCAATTACGAGAACGTCTACGAAAAATGTTCCGACACCGAAGTAATAATCAACTGTACTCCCGTCGGAATGTACCCGAACAAAAACGGAGAATCCCCCGTCACTCTTGACAAATTCAAGAGCTGCAAAGGTGTTCTCGATATGCTCTTCAACCCCGCAAAGACCAAGCTTTTGCTTGACGCCGAGCGACTTGGAATACCCCATGTCAACGGACTCCCAATGCTCGTCGCCCAAGCAAAGAAGGCATGCGAATTTTTCCTCGATGAAAAAATTGCGGACAGCGAAATAGACCGCATAAACACACTGATCGCCAACCAAACGGGAAATATTATCCTCGTTGGAATGCCCGGAAGCGGAAAGACCACCGTCGGAAAGCTCCTATCCGAAATGACGGGACGAAACGTCATCGATACCGATGAAATGATAATCGCCTCGCAAGGAAGAACACCCTCCGAGATAATCACCGCCGACGGAGAGGAAAAATTCCGTCAAATTGAGCACGAAGAGGTCAAAAACGCCGGAAAAATGAGTGGAATGATAATCTCAACGGGCGGCGGAGTCGTCACAAGGCACGAAAACTTCGACCCCCTGCGCCAAAACGGCAAAATATTCTTCATTCACCGTAGCCTTGATAAGCTACCAACCGATGACCGCCCACTCTCGCAAAAAAGCAAGCTTGAGGATATGTACCGCATAAGACTTCCCCTCTACCGTGAGATATGCGACTTCGAGGTGTCAAACGACAGGACACCCGAGGAATGCGCCGCCGAAATATTAAAAAAGTACGGAAAGGCATAAACATGAAAATATTGATAATCAACGGACCCAATCTCAACCTGCTCGGACTCCGCGAGCCCGAAATATACGGAAACAAAAATTATGCCTCGCTCTGTGCCCTCATAGACGAGACCTGCAAAGAGCTTGGAGTCGACCACGAGATATTCCAATCCAACCACGAGGGCGCAATAGTCGATAAGATACAGGACGCCTACGGAAAATTCGACGGAATAGTAATAAATCCCGCCGCTTATACGCATACCTCCGTCGCGATTCTCGACGCTCTCAAGGCAGTTTCTCTCCCGACAGTTGAGGTACACATATCCGACATAAATTCGCGCGACGAGTTCAGAAAGCACTCATATATCTCCCTCGCCGCAATGAAAACAGTTATGGGACTTGGATTTGACGGATACAGGGTCGCTATCGAATATTTGCACGAGCAGCTTAAATAATACAGCAAGAAAAGCACGTAATGAAATTTGTGCTACAAATACCGAAAATGTTACTTGACATATTGCATAAAAACAAGTAAAATAGTATCACAGGGTCTGTGCACCTTTATTACTCTAAAAAGAGAGGATTTAACCATGAAAAAAAGAAGCTTAGCTCTCATCGCTCTCCTTCTCGTAGCGGTTATGACCGTTGGCGTGCTTGCCGCGTGCAACACCCCGGGCGGAAACGAAGAGACCACCACGCAAGGCTCGGATAACACCGAGGGAACTACAGGCGGCTCCGAAGACACCACCAAGGGTGACGAAAGCACCACCGGCGACGACACCGAGGAGACCACCGAATCGAATGACCCCAAGCTCGAAGGCCCCTATGCCGAGCTCATCGAGAACGCTGATTCTCTCAAGAACGGCGTAACCTCATACTTCACCGATCCTTCTCGCGAGCACTATCGCATAGAGAACGGTAATATGATTCTCGACTATCCCCTTACAAGTGCCGAGGATCAGCTCGTATCCATAACTAACAAAAAGGGTAACGCATACGTATCCGACACTATGGACGTATACGTTGCTATGGAAAACGGAAAGACCTATTATTCCTCAGGCTCCTTCTATTCTGCAGAGGCTAACCTCTTCCGTTACGGCTACTACTATTATGACGTTCGTCTCTACGGACAGGACTTTGCAAGCGACACGACTATAACCGAGGTTAAGGACATCGGCTTGAAGCTGTTCAAGAAAGCGATCGATATGACGAGACCTAACCCCACGGGAGGCGTTCTCTCAACCACGATCACAAGCACTCTTGACCCTAATTTCTATACAGAAGTAGGTGCTTTTACGGTTTCCACCGCTGATGCAAACGCGCTTCAGATCACTATGAAGGTCACCTCGACCACCAGCGTCGACGTATTTTTCTCGGCAGGCGAGCATAACGGCTACTCCGCCGATCAGCAAGTAACCTTCTATACCACGAACGACGGCGAGTACCACACCTACACCGTCCGTCTTGATCAGGCAACCGTTAAGGATTTCACCGGAGACATTAACGGCATCCGCTTCGACCCCAACGGAACCGTAGGCGAGGAGATCGAGATCTCGAGTGTCAAGCTCGTCAGGATCGATGACGGCGGCGCTCCCAAGATCCTTCTCGACAGAAACTTCCACACCTATACCGACAAGCTCCACCAGATCACCCGTC
>CAZQLJ010000054.1:0-9872 GCA_964594085.1 uncultured Clostridium sp. | reverse complement strand
CGCGTGGTGGACGTGCTTGAAAACGACGGTGAGGGACTTAATCTCACCTGGGAGGTCCGCAACGGTATCGTTAACCACACGGGCAAGCATATGGCCGCCACGCTTGAGGGCGTCATAGTTAAATATGCCGACAGAATAGCTTACATAAATCACGATATAGACGACGCTTGTCGCGCAGGAGTGCTCAAGAAAGAGGATATTCCGAAACAGATAACCGACGTGCTCGGTCAGGATCACAGCGAAAGAATAAACAATATGGTCATGTCGATCATAGAGACCAGCTACGACAAGCCGTACATTATGATGAGTCAGGACGTTGGGCAGGCTACCAACGATCTGCGCGAGTTCCTTTTTGAAAACGTATATCTCAATCCTGTTGTAAAGGGAGAAGAGGCAAAGGCTCGCGAGCTGCTTATCAAGCTGTTTGAATATTACGTTAAAAATCCCGACAAGCTTCCGGGACTTTACCATAAAAATCTGGAAAACGAGTCTGTTGAGAGGTGTGTTTGCGATTTCGTGTCGGGTATGACCGACAGATACGCGATCGAGACCTACAACGACATCTTCGTTCCTAAGGTCTGGAGGGGTCACGCATGAGATTCCCAAGAGAGCTTGTTGAGGAGATCCGTTCGAGAAACGATATAGTCGAGCTTATCGGATCTTACGTGAATTTGAAACGCGCGGGGGCAAATTACAACGGACTTTGCCCTTATCACAGTGAAAAATCGCCTTCGTTTACAGTCTTTCCCGCCACACAGTCGTTTTATTGCTTCGGTTGCGGCGCGGGTGGTGACGCGGTGACGTTTATTATGCGTTCGGAAAATCTTGATTATCCCGAAGCGGTCGAATTGCTCGCCAAAAGGGCGGGAATAACAATAACGTCGGATGAAAAAGAGCAGGGCGGGATCAGCAAAAGAAGGATATACGAGATGAATCTCGCAGCGGCAAAATATTTCCGTTCTTGCCTTTTTGATCAGAAGCTCGGCCGTGTCGGAATGGAGTATCTTTCCGAAAAAAGAAGGCTTTCCCCTGCTGTTATCAAGCATTTCGGACTCGGATTTGCCCCCGAAGGCTTCGGTGCGCTTACCGATCATATGCATAAGCTTGGCTTTTCCGACGAGGAGCTGATAGTCGGCTTTCTTTGCGGAAAAAGTCAGAAAACGGGAAGAGCGTACGATTATTTCAGAAATCGGGTAATTTTTCCTATTATTAATACGTCGGGCGATATTATCGCGTTTGGCGGTCGAGTCATGGACGATTCGAAGCCGAAGTATCTGAATTCCTCGGATACGCCCGGGTTTAAAAAGAGCCGCAATCTGTTTGCGCTCAATTACGCGAAGAATCATTGCTCGGAGAGGCTTATTCTCTGCGAGGGCTACATGGACGTTATAGCGCTTCACGCGGCGGGCTTTGAAAATGCGGTCGCGACGCTTGGAACCGCACTTACGCAGGAGCAAGCGAGAATGATGGCGAAATATACCAAAGAGGTCGTTATCTCCTACGACTCCGACGAGGCGGGTCAGGCGGCTACGAGAAAGGCTGTCAGAATGCTTTCGGAGGTTGGTCTTGACGTAAAAATTCTCCGAATGGAAGGCGCGAAGGACCCCGACGAATATATCAAAAAATTCGGTGCGGACAGTTTTCGAAGGCTGCTTGACGCAAGCCGCACGGGCTTTGAATTCAAGCTCGAATCGACGCTGCAGAAGTATAATCTTTCGGTAGCACAGGACAAGATCAAGGCATCTGCCGAAATGTGTGAGTATATTTCGGAGGAATGGTCGAGCGCGGCGAGAGATGTCTATATCGGTGCAACGGCGGCGAGGCTTTCGGTCTCTCCCGAGGGGCTGAAAAATGACGTTGAGTTGCTTAGAAAGAAAAAGATAAAAAGCTTCAACGAAAAGACTTCGCAGCAGGCAAGGCTTGGTGCTATGGGCGTTGGCGACAAAATAAACGCCGACGGGATCAAAAATATAAAGGCAAAGGCGGCGGAGGAGGCAGTCATCGGACTTCTGCTTACGTACGACGAATATCGCGATGCGATAATTCGAGGCAAGGCAGAGCTTTCGGCCGAGGATTTTGTTTCCGAGTTCCACGCAAGAGTTTTTGATAAAATAATTGAGCTTCAGAGGGAAAATCAATTCGATTTTTCTCTGCTCGGCGAGTTTTTCACGCCCGACGAAATGGGCAGGCTTCAGGGTCTGGAGCAAAAGAGAAGGGTGCTGACCGAAAACGGTATGCAGGTCTTTCTTCAGTGTGCAGAGACCGTGAAGGAGGAAAAGGAATCATCATCCTCCGAGGCGAGTGGGATCGACGAGATAAAGCGCTTGCTTGAACAAAAGCGCAACGCGAATAAATAGTATATCAGCGAAAGGAAGTATAAAAATGAGTGATATGTTTTTTGAAGGTGTTGAGGTAGACGCAGTCCCCGAGGAGACCGAGTCTAAAAAGGTAGAACACCTTATTGAAAAAAGCAAAAAGGCGGGACTTTCCGAGGAGGATTTCGATCAGGCCCTCGAGGAGATGAACTACGACGTCGACGAGCTCGACAAGCTTTACGAGGCGCTCGAGGATAACGGAGTTTCTCTGCCCGGTACGCTTTCGAATGCCGAGCTTGAGGAGATCCAGAAGGAAGTATCCAAGTTTGAAAACGGAGCGAGTATGGAAAAGATACTCGAGCAGGAGGGTCTTTCGATCGACGACCCCGTTCGTCAGTATCTTAAGGAGATCGGTCGTATTCCGCTGCTTGATTCCGACGGAGAAAAGGAGCTCGCGGAGAGAATGCTCAACGGAGACGAGAACGCAAAGACCAAGCTGGTCGAGTCCAACCTTCGTCTTGTTGTAAGTATAGCTAAAAAGTATCTCGGAAGAGGAATGTACTTCCTTGATCTTATTCAGGAGGGAAATCTCGGTCTTATGAAGGCGGTCGATAAGTTCGACTACACCAAGGGATACAAGTTTTCAACCTACGCTACCTGGTGGATCAGACAGGCGATCACAAGAGCAATCGCCGATCAGGCGAGAACCATTCGTATTCCCGTACACATGGTCGAGACTATTCACAAGGTAACTAAGTATTCCCGTCAGATGCTTCAGGAGCTCGGCCGTGAGCCCACTGCCGAGGAGATCGGCGACAAGATCGGTATGAGTGCTGACAAGGTCAGAGAGATACTTAAGATCGCACAGGACCCCGTTTCTCTTGAAACACCGATCGGTGAAGAGGAAGACAGTCATCTTGGTGACTTCATTCCCGATGACGATACTCCCGCACCTGCCGACGCTGCAGCATCTACTATTCTTCGTGAGGTCATTGAAAGAGAGCTCCACACGCTGACTCCCAGAGAAGAGCACGTTATCAAGCTTCGCTTCGGTCTTTACGACGGAAGAACGAGAACGCTTGAGGAAGTCGGCAAGGAATTCGACATCACCAGAGAGCGTATACGTCAGATCGAGGCAAAGGCGCTCCGTAAGCTGCGTCATCCAAGCCGCGCAAGACATCTCAGAGGATTTCTTGACTGATAAATTGTAAATATTTATTCTTTTTGAGTTACAAAATCGACCCCACAAAATGTGCACTATTCACAATCGCTTGTGCTTGGTGCACAAAAAGGCGCCGAGTTTATTGTGTACGTTGCATATCGGCCTTTGTCGTTTTATAACGACGCAAAGGTGATGGAGCATTTGTCTTTATATTTATTAATAATTACTTACTTGACAAATTGACTCGTTTGGTGTAAAATATAACTTAGCGTTGATTCTAATGTTCGCAAAAATGTTGGAATTCGAATGAAAGGGCTCTTTTGAGTGCCGTCGTTCATAAAAACCTTGCCTCGCGTGGCAGAAATGGAGATTTAACATGAAAAAGAGATTGCTTTGTCTGTTTATGGGCTTGATTCTTATGCTGTCTGTGGTCCTTACAGCTTGCTCGTCAGACGACGAAGGCGCTGATAATCAGAATAACACCGGCGCGCAGACGATAACTATGTGTGTTATTACCGAGAAGAAGGTGTGTAATACGGAAGCTGATCTTGCCGAATATCTTGAAAAAGAGTGCGGTGGAGATAAAGACAGCGAAAAATATAAGGAAATGCTTAAGATCGTTGAGAATTACGAGGCGGTTGAAGAGGCATTTACAAAGATAACCAAGGAGTCCAAGATCAACGTGGATCTGCTCTTCTACACAGAGGAGGAGTACGAGGAGAAGCTTACGACTACTATTGCCGATGCCGCTGAATATGCTCAGGAGGCTGAACGTGCCGCAAGAGCTTTGGAAAAGTACATACTCGATTACCAGGCAGCGTACCCCGAGGAAAATTATCCTGTTTCGGCTTTGACAAAATCCTTCTACTACCATTTCCCCGAGTTTGAAAAGTATAAGGATTACATAGCCCAGTCCGCTACAGAGGATGAGGAAGAATCGGGCGAAGAGAACGTCGAAGACGTATATCAGGCAGGCGATCTTGGTGTAAAGGAGCTCGTATATCCCGAGACTCAGGAAAATCAGCTTGATATCATATACGTTTCCGGATTGGATATGTACAGAGAATATATCGAGAACGATTGGCTTATGTCTCTCGATTCTTACATCTCGTCCAGCGGAAAGAAGCTTAACGACTATATCGCGGGCTCTCTGCTTAAGGGTGTTCAGTATTACGGAAGCACCTACGCTATTCCCAACAACGTTCAGATCGGCGAGTACAAGTATATGCTTGTCGACAAGGATCTCTTCGATGCTTGGCTCTACAACAACGAGCAGGTAAGCACGATCCTTGATCTCGAGCACTTCCTTGAGGACGTATCTTATTCCAATCCCGAGATCCTTCCCATCGACGCTACCTTTGACGATTGCATAGGTCAGTTCGTATGGTATTGGAACATCGACTGGGTCGAGGATGAGTTCGGAGATAATATTTACTCTATAGGCGACGGCAACAAATTCTCGTTGCTTGGCGCACTTTACGGAGATGCGGCTACCGCTTCCCGTGGACAGATCTCTCTTGGATTCAACTCGTTGTTTACCAGCCCCGAATACCGAGAAATTTATCTTAAGCTTAAGGCTTACGAATATAACGGATATTACGCTACCGAGGGTGATACGAGAACGAACGCAGCGGTTTCCTTCGTAGACGGTGACTACACTATCAAGGCTTCTATGGAAAAAAATGATGGCGTTTACACCGATGAAAACGGTAAAGAATATTACGCATACGTAGTAAAGTATCCCGAGGTTGACGAGGAGTCGCTTTACGGAAATATGTTCGGAGTATTTGCAAACTCTTCTAACGCAAGCGCTTGCATAAAGGTACTTACGATGCTTAACACCGATTCCAAGCTCCGCAACATTCTTCAGTACGGCATTGAGGGTGTTGACTATACCATCGATGAAGAAACCGGAGTTCTTACCAGATCCAAGGATACTCTCTACGAGATGGATATCGAAAAGACCGGTAACTGCTTTATAGCTCATCCTGAGGAGGGCCTCCCTGCAGATTACTGGGAAAATGCCAAGAATCAGAATAACGATGCGCTTGTAAATCCTCTGCTTGGATTTGATTTCAATAGTATTTTTGAAGAGTATGATAATGATCTTGACTATAATCTTTGGTCTTATCTGATGCAGTACACCGCGCAGATCTCCGCTGAGATCGATGCGTGTGAGGATATCGATGAGCTTACGAAGCTCGTGGCTGATGAAAAGTCCGGTCTGTGCGTCACGTTGGCGGGCAATCCCTCGATCACTGTTGAATATGAGGGTCAGATCTATAACGACTTCGTACTTCAGCTTTCCAAGCTCACGAATAAGAATTACGACGCTGCCACCGAGGAAGAAGACAGATATTCCGGTGAGTCGCCTTACGCGGTATATTACTCCTGGATGCAGACGTACGGTTACGTTCCTGCAGGCGAGTAATTCAATTTAAGTTTATAATAGAAAGCCTCCGTCCGAGACGGAGGCTTTTGATACCTGTTTTTTACTGTGGAGGAAGCTTTGAAATACACTCATCTCTTTTGGGACTTTAACGGCACTATTTTTTCGGATATGCAGGCGGGAATAGACAGCGTGAACCGTATGCTCGGTGAGCGCGGACTGCCGATCATACCCAATATGGAGACATATAGGGAGCTCTTTGATTTTCCGATAAAGGAATATTACAGAAAGCTCGGATTTGATTTTGACAAGGAGCCTTACGAGGTGTTAGCTCCTATATGGGTCGAGCTTTATTTGGAAAACTGTTGCTCTGCAGGCATAGTCGATGGCGTTGACGTTGTGGTCAAGGCAGTTGCAAATACCGAGATGAAGCAGGTCATACTTTCCGCTTGCGAGAAAAATATGCTTTGCGATCAGCTTGAAGACCTTGGAGTTATCGAATATTTTGACGAGATCATAGGTCTTGATGATATTCACGCGGCAAGTAAGCTACATCTTGCGCAGTCGTGGAGAGAGAAAAATCCCGAGGCGAAGATGCTGTTCGTGGGCGACACGATCCACGATGCCGAGACCGCCGAGGTGCTTGGTGCGGACTGCTTGCTTTTCACGGGCGGTCATCAGTCGAAGGCTAGGCTGTTAACAACGGGCTGTGAGACGATAGACAGCATTGTTGAAATTCTTGATTATATTTAATAGGTAAAACATCCCACCCGTTTTTTGGGGTGGGATGTTTTGATCATTCGGTTACTATGAGCACCTCGTATCCGCCGAGGGTGAAATCGTAGCGCGTGCCCGATTTGTCGGGGCAGGAGATAAAGGGCTTGTTTTCGTTCTCAAGGGGGGAATAGAGCCTTGCGTTGCCCGTTTCGCGAAGGGCACAGCTGATATGCTTTTCCTCGTTTGTTGAGTTGACGAACATATAGCGATTTTTACCGCCTATCTTCTTGCAAAGGCAGGCAACACCCGCGTGGATCGTGTCGAGGTCGACGGCAAATCCTTCTTCGTAGCGGTCGAACGACGTTACGAGTGCTGATGCGGTCGAGAACTTTTTGCCAAATCCCGCGCTGCCGAGATCGGAGAAGCAGGAATCTCTCATAATACATATCTTAACACCCTTGGATTCAAGATGCGCGAACACGCCACTCATTTCGGCTGTCAGCTCCATTGGAGGAAGAACGAGATATTTATATATCTGTCCTTGCTTTCCGAGCATTTTACCGTCGCGTACGGGCATATTTTTGATGACTTCAAAATCGGCAAAGTCAAAATCGACCTGAGCGTCGCAAAGCTCGTACATTATACTGTAAAGTCCGTCGCGGCAGGCATTTTCCTCGGGGGTGAAGCTTAAGAAGCTATTTTCGTCGGGCGTGATGTGGTTCATCATAAAGGTCTCGATGGGATAGCAGAGCAGTACGTCTGCCTGGGGTGATCCACCTGCCATTATGTCTCCGAATTTTCCTATTGCGCGGTTGTATTTTTCGTAATTTTCTTTGTCAAAGAGCGTTTCGGGGTAGTAGGATGTAAATATATCAACGCCGAATGCGTATTGGAGCGCAAGCGACGCGTACATCTGATCTATCGTGACGTTGTTGCCCTGCGCGTGTGCGGAAACCTCGCTCATAACGTGAGGGCGGTCGTACGCGTGGGCGATCGAGGAGACGAGCTTGGGAGTGAACATATCTCTTCGAACAAGCTCGGGCAGAGAATGGAGCATATCTATGCCGGGAATGTGCATATGGCGCAGGAAAGAGAACATATTGCCCTCGAATATTACGTGGTGGCGGATGTCGTCCTCCAAAAGCACGTGGCCGCCGAATCTTGTGCCCATAGTGGCGCAATAATTCGATATCTGCGCATAAAAGCTTTCCTCAAAGAGCTTTGAGGTGGTCTGATGGAAGAAATAGCGCACCTTTTTTGCGTGGTTGCTGTTGCCATAGAAAAGATATATGAGATTTTTTCTAAAGCTTAATCCCGACAGAGCCTCGAAGGTGTTTTCAACGTCTCTGCCGAAGTTGACGATGGGATAGAGAGGGATAGAATCGTCGTAGGGGTCGCGTGTGCGCGGAGGATAGAGCCCCGCGTTGATGTAGCAGCCCATAAGCGAGGGCTCGTCGGTGAAGTAGGCTTCGATGAGGCCTGTGCCGTTCGTGTAGTGCTTTCCAACGTGGGCGGTGTATTTTTCATAGGTGTTGTTTATGAATTCGCGCACGGCATCCTTGTTCATAAGGTCGATATAGCGCTGAGCCATAAAGACGTTATGCTCGGCATGTGAGCCCTCATAAAGAAACTTGTCGGCAAAGGCGCAGATTACGAGTGGTTGAGACGTAGTGTTGGTAAAGGTTACGCTCTGCTCTCCGTCACATATTTTTTCTTCGAGTGGCGCGGTGGGGTTTATCTTGCCGTTCTTGCTCTTTGGATAGGTTGCCGCATAAAGAAAGCGCAAATGTCCGCAAGGCAGGTTGATTGTTTTAGTCTCTCCCGCCGCCAGCTCCTCGGTGATCTTTGCAACCGCGCGGCATTCATACTCGGGATGTGCCGCGAGCGTTTGTCCGCTTGCGCTGCCGCTGGGGTAACCGTGCTCGTCGTATATCCAAGCTCGCATACCGAGGCGGTCTGTTTCGTCAAGCGCATACTGAAGCAGAGCCCAATCCTCCTCGTTGTTCAGGTAGTCTTCGCCCCAATGGACGTTGGTGACTATACCTCCGTAGCCGAGCGAGGCGAGATTTTTGAGCCCTTTCGTGATCTCTTCGCACTTTTCTTCAAAGGTGCAATCTCCGGGTCTTTTTATTTCGTGAACTATCTTCAAGGGAAGATGGTTTTTGACTACGATATCTTTCATAACAATAAGCTCCTTGTTGGATTTTATTCTTGCTCGGTATATTGAGAAAGATCTATTGCGGCGAGCTTAGCAGGGTCGATTTTTCCTTTCGTGCGCTCGAAATATTGGATATTGTTGCGTAGCATAAAGATAAACTGATTGTTGGGTGTTCTGCCTTCTGCCTCGGAAATGTAGATAAGCTTGCGAATAAGCTCGTCGGAGAGGCGCACCTTGATCTCGGCTTGGTTTTTCATTTTAGGTTCCTTTCATTTGTTTATGCGTTTTGCAGACGCTCTGAATGCGCCTGCGTTATATTTCTTTAAAAGCTCGACGGCACGCTCGGGCGCATCGAAATATATGATGCCTTTGCCGTCTTCGTCTTCGAATAGCGCGTAATAGACGTCGGGCGCTGACAAAGATGAGATACAGATGTGGTTTTTCTGCAAAGAAAGCTTGCTGATTTCTTCGTATGCACTGTCGTCGTATTCACCTATCTCGGAAAGCGAGGAGACCGAGGCTGAAAAAATCGTTTTTCTCGATCCCTTGCCGTAAAGTTTTGTTATCATAATATCGCCGCCTGCGATGACGATCTCGTATTCAATGCAAAGAAACCGCCACGTGATAAATATAAGAAGCGCGGTCAGGCAACATATAAGGATGAGCGCGGGAATAAAGAGGGATGGAATAAGAGCTAAAACAAATGCGGTCAGTACGAAGAAAAACACCACATATCCGACGACTGCGGAGATCCTTTTGAAGAGTAGTTCGCCCTCTGCTTTCTTTTTAATTATGTATTCGTATGAATTCTCAAACATCTGGCCCTCCAAGGATATTTATCACCTTCAGTATAGCATAATTTTTTCGTTTTTTCAATGAATTTTGAAAAATACGGACAAAAATATTGAATTAGATATATTTTTTTGTTGAATTATTCATAAATGTGTAGTATAATTAAAGTAGGATAATATTCGTACGGAGGTTGCGTAATGAAAGCAGTTATAACGGTTACGGGAAAAGACTCGGTCGGAATCATCGCAAAGCTTGCTTCCGAGTGTGCAAAATACGACGCTAATATCGTCGATATTTCCCAAAGCGTTCTTTCCGAATACTTTGCTATGATAATGCTTG
>CAZQLJ010000053.1:4963-9961 GCA_964594085.1 uncultured Clostridium sp. | reverse complement strand
GACCTTGACATAGATCTCGATGGCGATTTGCTTGCCGATCTTAACATAGATCTTGACGGTGATATGATCCCCGACTTGAATCTTGACCTTAACGGCGATATGGTGCCCGATGTTAATATAGATCTTGACGGAGATGGCAATCCCGACATAAACCTCGACGATTTTCAGGGCTCGGGTATGCTCGATATAAGCGGCAACATAGGTGCGGGAGCTATTGGAAATCTTGGCGCGGGAGCAGCAGCGAAGATAATTTGCTATAAAGTCACGGCGGACACCAATGACAAGGTGTACCTTAAAATAGCTAACTTTGGAAACTATAACGGGCAGAAATGGGAAGCACCCAATCAGTACGGTGAGCTTATATATTCATACGGCTCCGCCGAGTATCTGTCGGGTATGGCGATGAGTACTGTCGGAAAAAAGGATAAGACGATAAGCATAGAGATCCTCAACGGTCAGGCGGTTATGCCGTACTATGCGTATATGTATGGATCTTCTTCGTTTGCAAATCAAAGCGACGTTTTCGTGTCGTATGACGACAAGTACGTTGATTTTATATACTACAACAGTGGATACAACAATGTAGCATTACCCGACGACCTTCTGTATTACGAGGAGCAGTACAGAAGCTTCGTTTATAACAATTATCTCTATGTAGATGCTGAAACCTTCGAATATATGCAGATGATAGCCGAGGCGAACGGCTTTTCATCAAGCGACCCGAAAGTGATCAAGGCCGTTGCTTCATATATTCAGCACGCGGCAAAGTATGATCTCGAATATGACAGAGCACTCGACAAGGAAGATAATATAGCGATAAAATTCCTTGATGAATACAAATCGGGTATATGTCAGCACTACGCCAGTGCCGCAACGCTTCTGTACAGGGCGCTCGGAATACCCGCAAGATATACGGTAGGATTCGTTTGCAATACCGTTGCGGGAGAGACCGTAGAGGTCACCGCGCTGCAGGCTCACGCTTGGGTTGAGGTCTATATCGACGGTATAGGCTGGATAGCAGTTGAGGTCACGGGCGGTGCAGGCGGCACGGGAGATACGGGCGATTCGCAAGAAAAGCTTAACAAGATCACCGTAACCCCCGCAAATTGCGAAAAGAAATACGACGGTCAGCCGCTTTTCGCTGAAAATAAGTTACAGAATACTTTGATCATTTCGGATTGGATAAACAAGGGCTATACCTTTGTTCCGACTGTCTCGGGAGAGAGGACAGAACCGGGTAAATCCGAGAGCGTGATTACGGATCTTCAAATATTCGATCCCTCGGGAAAGGACGTTACCGACCGGTTTGAGATCGAATATAAGACAGGAGTCGTGCACGTATATATCGAGGAATTTTCCTTTGCGAGCAAGGACCTTGAGAAAGAGTACGACGGAACGTATCTTAAAGGCAATTCGTGGGACGTTTGGCTTGCGTGCGACAACTTCCCGTCATACTATACCTGGGATGCGAGTCCCTCTATCATGGCGCAGATCAAAAACGTGGGAAGCGTACAAAACTCCTTCAATATAAGTATCTTCAATGAATACGGCGAAGAAGTTACCGATATGTACAAGATAGTAAAGCAATGCGGAAGACTGGAAGTAACGCCCATGAGCATTACCGTAACTGCGGGAAGCGCTACGGCGTCTTATACGGGCGAGCCACTGGTTTGCAACGATATCTTTGTTACAAGCGGAGCATTGGTCGAAGGAGAATATATATTTGATTACGTTGTCGAGGGCTCGCAGACCGACAGAGGTCGCTCCGATAACATAGTCAAGAGCATTGTAATATACAATTCCAATGGTGAGGACGTAACGGGCAACTACTCGATAGTCTTCCAAAAAGGAACGTTGAAAGTAACCAACTAACAAGATAAGGGCAGGTTTTTATGCAGTACGATAGTTATCAAAAAAAGATTGATAAGGTAGCCTCGGTCCTGAGGTATATCCTCAAGCATATTGTCAAGATAAGTATAGCTACGGCCATAGTTATGGCTGCAACTGTAACTGTTCTTGCTACAAAGGGAATAATTATCAGCGAAGGTACCTGCCCCGAGACTGTTACTTACGGCGAGGATTTCTCGTATAAGGCAAAAGCCTTTCTCTCGCGAGTAGAGTATGAGTACTGTGCTTACGGCACAGACGATTGGAGCGAAGAAGAGCCCTTTTTGCCGGGTAAATACAGCGTGCGCACGGTGTCTTACGCATCATTTGGAGCTAAAAAATACGGAAACACGGAAACATTCACGATTTTGCCGAGGGATATCACGATTTATCCGTCTGAAACGAGGGTTTACGGAGATAAAACGATACCTGTTTCCGATCTTGCCCCGGGCGACAGCTTTGCCGTGTGCGATTTTGACGTTTTGAGTGTAAATACGAATACTTTGGAGGAAACGGTTCGTGCCGATAGCTCAAGTATAATTATTGTCAATGCAAACGGCGACGACGTAACTAAAGCGTATAACATCACCGTCGAAACGGGAAAAGTCGCCGTATCAAAGCGAGTTTTGACCTTGAATATAGGAAGCAAAACGGCAGAGTACGACGGAAATCAGTTGTTCTGTGAGGAATATGAGATAGCCGAGGGAAGCGTAGCAGAGGGCGATCGCCTTGAACTTGCATTTGACGACTATATACTGTACGTTGGTACGGTTTCAAACGATCCTGTCATCAGTCTGACCGATAAAAACGGCAATGACGTGAAAAAATTTTACGAGCTGACCGTGCATTACGGAGAACTGACCTTGACGCCTCGATCTATCACGGTAACCACATCGGACGGCGAATTTACGTATGACGGAGAAGGGCACGTTCAGTTGGATCTCGTGGTTTCGGAAGGCGAGCTTGCGGCAGATCAGTATTTGATGGTGGGTGACGCGACTCCGGTTGTAAACGCGGGAGAATATGAAAATGAGGTCAAGGCACTGGTTTTTGACTTGCTTGGCAGAGACGTGACGCACAATTATGACATTTCGTACGTTTACGGAAAGATCATAATTAATAAGAGACCTCTCGTTATTACGACGGCAAGTGAAGAATTCATATACGACGGAACTGATCACTACTCGCTTAAAGTAACGGGAGACGATCTCGTTTCGGGGCACGTGATCATGCCAATCCATCCGTCGGGTGTACTTCCTTATTCCACTATCAAATACGTAGGCTCTACTCCTAATATTATGCAGTGCCAGATAGTTGAGGGAAACAGTTTAGTAAGTAGCAGCTTAGAATCGTGGGGCTCGATAAACGTCACCGACAACTACGAAATAACCTACGAATACGGCACTCTTACAGTCGTGCCGCGCCCCATAACCGTGTATACCGAGGATATGAGCTTTATGTACGACGGCGAAGCGCACAGCGCTCCCGGTGTAAGCATATTCGCGGGTGTGAACGACGATTATCCGGGTCTTGTTAACGGTGACAGCATAGTGATAGAAGCCGTACCCGAGATAACCGACGTGGGAACGATAGAAAACGCTATAGAAATAGATATAATCGGCGAGGGTGATAACGGAATTGAAAACTACGCTATAACCTACGAATACGGCACTCTTGAAGTGACTAAACGTCCGATAACCGTGCAGCCCACCGACGTGCAAGTTGTTTATGACGGCAATTCGCACGGAGGAGACGGTGTTTCGCTTGCGTCGTGGTCGTTGCCTCTCGTGAGTGGACACAACCTGCAATTTGACGGCACCGTAACAGGCTCGCGCATTGATGCTGGAACGAGCGCTCTCGTTTTCGAAGGAGATTGCTTTGTATTCTCGGGAGAAGAGGACGTATCCTATAACTACGATATAACCTTTGAAACGGGCTTCTTGGAGATCCTGCGCCGTCCTATAACCGTATATACGGGAAGTGACGGGAAGATGTACGACGGTACTCCTTTGACGAATTCGGAGTATGGTGTGTTATATTATATTGATATCGAAGATGGTTTTTCAATAACACCATATACGGACTACGTGGATATACCCCTGTGGGAGGGTATTTTGTGGTATGATCTCGTTGAAGGTCACGAGCTGATATTGACGACCAACGGCACGATAACCGACGTAGGAACGGTTGAGAACACCATATCCGACTTCTGCATTGTTTCGGGTGATGACGATGTCACTCTCAACTACGACATTTACTTTGATTGCGGTGAATTGAAGATCACCCCGAGAACCATAACGGTAGAGACTGCAACTAACACGTGGATGTATGACGATCTTGATCACAGTGATCTTAATTTCGGAGTCATCTCCGAGATAGATATTCTGGACACGCATTCTCTGGCAGTCATCGGTGCTACTTCGATCAGAAACGCAGAAACGGTGAATAACGTTCTTGAGCTTGCGGTGTTCGATCAGAATGGCTGGGACGTCTCCTACAACTACAAAATAACCTATAAATACGGAACGCTTACCGTTACTCCCAAGCCTATAACGGTGCAGACCGACTCGATGTCGTGGACGTATGAGGATTTGTATTTTTCGTACGGATCTTATAGCATAATAGACGGCGAGATAATCTGGTACCATAACTATTGGGCGGTCGAAGTTGCAAGTATTCGCGACGTGGGCTCGAAGGATAACGTCATCACCATAGGGATATTCAACGGGGAAGAGGACGTTACGAAAAACTACGATATAACCTACGTTTACGGAACGATAAGTATTATTCCCCGACAGATAACCGTCACCTCTGACTCGCGGTCACGAGCGTATGACGGAACGAGATGGACGTACGGAAAATACACAATATCCGGCGAAGGACTTGTTCAGTCGCATACGTCGGTGCTCTTGAGCAGCACTTGGATATGCGAGATATCCGCTGTGCCCAACGAGATCGAAATACTTATATTTAATCAAGAGGGCAACGTTACCGCGAATTATGATATCACGTACGAATACGGAACGCTTGAGGTCTATGAGGGCGAGAATCCCGATGATTCGGGCGACTCGGGTGATTCGGGTGACTCGGGCGATTCGGGTGGCTCGGGCG
>CAZQLJ010000053.1:0-4863 GCA_964594085.1 uncultured Clostridium sp. | reverse complement strand
TTGGGAGGCTTCGGAGAGCTTGATCTGAGTGGCGATATAAACAGCGGGCCTCTTGGAGACGGTGGAGAAGAAGACGTTATTCCGTCCTATATAATCTGGTCCACCAAGGATGGTAGAATATATCTGAGAATAAAGAGCTTTGGCGACTATAACGGCAGCGGATTCAACGAGACCGTAGAATATCCCATTCTGATAGACTCCAAATATTCGGCGTTGTATCTCTCATCCATAGCTCTTAAAGAGCGTGGGGACGCTTCCGACATCATCAAGATAAAATGCTTGAGTAGTCAGTACGTTCTGCCGTATTATGCAAATCCGTTTGTTGATGACCTGTTCCAAACGAGCGACGTGATCGCGTCGGGAGTATTCGGCGATTATTATGAGCTGGATATCTATACTCTTGAAGATCTTGCGAGCTTGAGCCTTTCGGGTGAATACGCGGATTATGAGAGAGAATACCGCGACTTCGTATATCAGAATTATCTCGCTATAGACGACGAGACTCTGAAATATATGCGGGAGCTTATTGCAAGACAAGGATTTGACAGCTCCTCGGGAAGTGTGATCAACGACGTTGCAAACTATATATCGGGTTCTGCAATATACGATATGGGATATGACAGGGCGCTGGATGATAGCGAAAACGTAGTTATTGCATTCCTTGAAACCTACAAGAGTGGAATATGCCAGCACTATGCCGCATCAGCAGTTATGCTGTATCGTGCATTGGGTATCCCCGCGAGATATACCGTAGGCTATGCCGCAAACTCAACCGCAAACGAGTGGACCTTGGTCACAGGTATGGAGGCACACGCGTGGGTAGAGGTTTACGTTGACGGAATCGGCTGGATAATGGTAGAGGTCACGGGATCGGGCAATGATTTCGGAGATATGGAGCCTGAAGATACCGAAGACGTGATCAAGATAGCCCCCAAATATCAGTATAAGGAGTACGACGGAACTCCTCTGTATGCTACTAATGAAATATCCGTACCCTTCGAGCTTCAGGAGCTTCTTGATAAGGGATACAGCTACAACGTAGTGGTAGTAGGCGAGCAGACCGACGTCGGAACGGGTAAGAGCCATATTGCAAGCTTTATTCTGTACGACGAATATGGAAACGACGTTACAGACCAATTCAACATAAAGTATGAATCGGGATCATTGGTCGTCGCCTCCTACACGGTCAAGATATTGCTCTATAAGCTTCAAAAATACTACGATGGAACTCCTCTTGTTCTGACGAACGAGGATTATGAGATCATAACCGAGCTCCCCGACGGTATGACGCTGGATATAGACATCAACATAAGTCTTACCGATGCAGGATACCTTACTATGTCCGATATAAACAACAACATCAGCGAGTACATCACGTATACGATATATATGAACGGTGTTCCCGTCAATGATAGCGTGATGTTGGTGGTGGACGTATATGAGGGAATGAGCGAGGATTATATACCGATCAGAATCGACCGACTTGACATAGAGCTAACGTCGGGAAGCACGTCCAAGAACTTTGATGACGAGGCTCTTGTATACGATAAGGTCTATATATCCAAGGGATCTCTTGCTGATGGCGATGAGCTTATAGCACACGCTTCGGGAATGATCATTGATCGAGGAGAGATGCCGAACATCATTTTTGAGGAAGACGTTCGTATCGTCAATAGGTACGGAGAGGACGTTACCGACAACTATAATATTACGCTTGTATACGGAACACTTACCGTGTACTAACGTTAACCTTTAACCTACAAGGACCGCAGGCATCAGCCTGCGGTCCTTTCTTAAATAGAAATTCTGCTATGAAAAATTTTGTATGAGTAGTTGGCAGAGAGAAAATTTTTTGATAAAATAAATTTGTAGGGAATTATGCTTCTCTTTGTTGAGGATGAAGAATACAAGATTGCATTTGCGATGAAATCGCTTGACGAAGACGGAGGACTTACACATATTGAGGTCGATACGGCTACCACACTTTACGACGGTGCAGATAGCCTGACCGTTACGGCGCAAGATCTGACTTTTATGATTCCGATGCTCTCTCCCGGAGATTATACTCTTGTTGCGTACGTTGCTACCGCAGATGGAATCCGTTCGTCTATGTACACAGAGCTTGGCGTTACGAATATCAGCGACGGTGTAGTGAAGGAGGGCAATATTCAGGCTACGGTCAAGTCCGAGGACGACTTGCTTAAGGTAACCTACATAGAAACCCCGGAGGCAGTTGCCGTTATAGTGAGAGATGAAGTCACCCCTTATGCTGAATTCTACGAGCTTATGGCTGAAATCGCTTTTAATTACGGAATTCCTTCCGAGGATCTGATCCAAAAGGTTGATCCCGAAACAATGGAGGCAACGGCACTTGTCGGAGATGAGGAAGATATCGAGAGTGGTATCTATATGATCCTTTACACCTCGAATAGCGGCGAAAAGACAGAGCAAGGAAAGCTTTACGTCGAGTACGAGCGTATAGAGAATTCTCATGAGACGGAAACCGAAACCACTGAGCAGGAGCCTTCGGAAGAGACCGAAACCGAGACCACTGAACAGGTGACTTCGGAGGAAACCACATCCGGCAACGGTCAGTAACAATAGGCGTAATTCATACAAAAATCCCCCGTAACAACGGGGGATTTTTGCTTTTGACTGTTATTCTTTAAATATCTTTTTTACCGCCTCGAGATATCCGTATCCGTAAAGATCGTCGGGCTCAAGGTAGCTGGTTTCGGTCCATTCGTTCCAGGAATTGACCGTAACAAGCGGCACTCTGTCGGGATGACTGTCGACATATTCCTTCGCCATCTGCAAGCCCTTTTCAACATTTTCGGGCGTGTTGTTCGTTACAATGCTTTTGTTGAATTTGCGAAAACGGGGATTGTTATCCCATCCGCAAGATATGTGTGGAAAGTAGGGAACAGAATATTCATTATCGATGCGCTCCCACTCCTTCTTGACGTCCGCGAGAATGTCAAGATAATCGCGGCAGACGTCGGTGAAATGCACGAACTGATAGTGAGTGACACTGTCCGCGCCGAGCAGGGAAACGAGATCGCAGGTCGAGCCCTGCATATTGGAGTCAAATCCGCTTAAATTGACCGCGTGCTCGCCCCATATCGTGATCTGCAGATGCAGATCGGGGAATCCGGCTTTTTTCACTTCCTCGCGGAACCACGCGAGCGCTTCTTGCGTCTTTTCAATGCCGCCGAGACCCGAAACGAGATTGTTCACGTCGTAGATCATAAAAACGGGGCAGCCGTCGATCCTATAGTAGTTCGGCTGGCAAAAATATCTTGTTATAACTCGGGTCGCTACCGTTTCGAACGCCTTGCGCCCGACCGCGCCCTCCCAGATGACCGTATCGCCAAAATCGTCGGAAAGATCGATGTTCCAGTAGTTGTTCGCGTCGTGGTTTGCCCACATCAGATAAAATTTCATTTTGTCGCGGTTTTCCGCCTTGAGAAATCCGCCGTTGAGACAGTTTTCAAGGAACGGACGGTTGTCGAACCAGTACCAATCGTAAATAAATACGTTGACACCGTGCGCTGTCGCCTGATCGATCTGAAATTTCATCACCTCGGGGTCAGCTTCGTTCTGATAGCCCCAAAGCGGCTTTCTGCTCCAATAATATCCGTTCTCCTTGGGGGCGGAATTTTTGACCGATTGCCACTCGCCCATACCTTCCTTCCAGAACATTCGTGTGCGAGGCTCGTCGCCCGTGTATGCAGGCCAGATGTACGCCGCTACGTCGTAATTTTTTGCCATGTTTATCTCCGTTCCGCCGCCAATCGCGGCAAATTACAGTCGACTGAAATTTTGCAGATCAAGTCTGCAATTCAATTATAAAACGAAAAGCGAAAAAAGTCAAGATTAATTAAAATTCAGCCCCACGAGGCAGGATCTACCTGCGCCGTGGGGCTTGTTATCTCTGATCAATTATCACACAAAATACGGTTGAAATCAGCCGTTATCCTCGACTCCGATCTCTATGCATTCTCCGGTTGACGCGTCAACGAGAATTTCCTTGAGTATTTCGACCTTGTAAGGCTCGTTGTCCTTGAAGATACCCTCCTCGATATTAGCATAGTATTTACGCTCCAAAACGACACGGTAATATTTATCCGTGCAATGCGGGAAATCCGCAATAACGATCTCTGACAAGATGTGAGTCCCTTCGATTATATTCACGTGATATTGTCTGACATCCCAATATTCGCTCGCTATATCTATTGCTTCGCTGGGATAAATTTCATAATAATCATCTGAGGCTATTTCTATACACTCACCCGTAGTTGGATCGATCAACAGTTCGGAATATACCATTATATTATGCGGTCTTGAGGATATATTGCCACTTCCGTCATGAGAATAGCCGTTATTGATGAAAAGGAAGTGATAATATAGGTCATTTTCGCTCGGAACTGCAGAAATAACCGCATCTGCATAATATAAAGTTCCGGCAGCTCCGTCAGGCTCGCCCGGTCTGATCCTCCAATATTTTACGGCTCTTTCATACGCTTCTTCCAAAGAAAGCCTATAATACCACGATTCGTCGATAGGGGAATATTCAATATAGGTTACAGGGTTATCCTCAAAATGTTTCTGCAGCTCTTCTTGTGATACCTGCTTGCCTTCTATGTAGTATTCGGCATTCGGCTCTCCGTCGATAAACTCGCAAATCGCCTCAACCTCACCGTTAGTATCGCATGAAAGAACGGTCAAAACTTTTTTGCCACCATATTCACCTATTCCAGAATATGTATTGATGATTTCCGGAGTATTCCAAAAATCATCAATTTTGCTTTTTTGGCACAAAATTCCCGTAAGTATTCCAAGCACTATAACGGTAAGCGTTAC
>CAZQLJ010000052.1:0-10343 GCA_964594085.1 uncultured Clostridium sp. | reverse complement strand
CAGCTTCTGCTCCCCTTTGGTCAGGCGACCCCCAGCACGATAACGGCGGATTCCACTACTTCTTGCAGTATACCAATAGCGCAGGCAAGATCATTTCCTCCGATAACATTGTCAACAAGATCGAATCGGCAGGACCTACCTACGCAGAGATCGACCTCACCTATCTCTCCGACGACGGCAATATCGAGGTAACCTACACTCACATGGAAATGCCTCAGCTCGACGAGAACAGAGCATACTACAAGATGGAGTACAAGGTGCTTGGCGACGTTACGATTTCCGACTTTGACTCTATGTTCTCCTTCTATTCGGTACGCGGATACGGAGACGGATATGCAAAATTCGGATATTACGGCACAAACGGCTCGGTATGCGACGTATCTACAGACATAGCTGCATCGTATGTGCTTGGTTCCAAGTGCCCATATTTCGATATGTACGCAACGTCTAATACACCCGGCACACAGACTGCCGACGTATCCTTCCTTATTCTTGATCACAAGGCTAATGTAGCAAGTGGCAAGATAACCGATAACACCAATTTCATCGTAAACGTAGAAAACCGACGCGCAAGCCTCTCGTTTAACGTTAATGGCGAAGTGACCCTGAAAGCAGGCGACACGATTACAATTTACGCGATCATTATGCCCTGGTGGAATCAGGCATACAGAAACGGTGACACCTCTGTAGCACCCGATCAGAACGTAAGAGACGTTCGTGCCAACTCTCTCCTTGATCCCTTCAAGGCAACCGCAGTTGAGAATGCAACGGTCCTTGAAAGTGATTTTATGCCTAAAATAAAAACCACAAACGGCAAGGACGCAAGCTTCACCCTCTCGGGCGGTGAAAACAACGTGACCTTCCGCGTATATGGTTTTGAAAAGCTTACAGCTCCCAAGCTCTACGAGCTCGTAAACGGTGAATGGGTGCTCGTTGACGTAAGCTCCGCAACCACCGCGGACAGATCCGGAAATGCTCATTTCTACGACGGCTATTGCGTACACTACGACGGCAACGGAACCTTCTCCTACTCCTTCGTAACCACACTCACAGGTGACCAGACAAGAACCTTCAAGGTTGAAGCCTCCGAGGAATTCACGGGTTGGGATGAAGCCAATGCTTCTACGGATGAAGCAAGCTACTTCGATCTTTTTATTAATGCATCTGCTATCGCTTCATCAAGCAAAAACGCAGGAGTTACTACTACTCTTGCAAACGATAATAGCTACGTCACAATCGGTACAAGCACAAGCATCTCCGAGGCTTTTCTCAACATATATGCAAACGGAACAAAAGCAACGGGACAGTATATCGTAATTAAATACCGAATCCCCACCACTCACTCAGGGCTCATTTCTAACGATCTTTTCCTCGAGTGCTTCACGAGTACAAAAAACAGCGGAGCAACCGACAAAGACTATATCAACACACTTGGTAAACAGAGCCTTGTAGCAGACGGTAAGTGGCACGTGATCAAATTCGATGCATCCACTCTCGGCGATACCTTTGCACCTAATGCAAATGGAAAATACGTGGCGAAATATATCCGTCTCGACGCGCTTAACAAATCAGGGGGAATTCCCACGGGTCTTTCGATCGACATAGCTTTCGTTGGAATGTGCGAAGACCCAACCGAATATCTCAAAACTATTAGCTAATAAGCCTCAATACCAAACCCCATCGGACAATCCCGATGGGGTTTAAACTTTAATTATAAAAAATATTTTCTAAAATTTATAAAGCACCCTACATTATATTTGACAAACTGTATTTTTCGTGGTATAATAATATATTACGATAAACTTTGATTTTGGGAGGTGAAATTATGAGTGACGAAAAGAAAAACAGCTACGGCGACGATAGCTTTTGGGATCTTGACAAATTCGTACCCAAACGCTCGAAAATCGCCTATACCAACAAACGTAATTCCGAACGATCGACCTCTGCGGTAGAAATAAGCTCAACCGTCAAAAGCCCCGACTCCCATAATTTTGCCGATGTTTCCCTGTCGCACGACAAAGATCAGATAACTCGTTTTATCCCTCCGCACAATGACTCCGCTTTTGCGAAAAAATATACCATATTCGAATATTCACCTAAAAATCCCCTAATAAAAAACGTTAAAGTTTATTCCGAAAAGCCCGACGAAAAATTGTTTGTCGAAACAAACCTCTTTATCCGCGAGCGCCGTGCCCTTTTGAACCGCACCGCACGCGAATGTCCTCATGTCGCGTACTATTCTCACTCTCCGAGATATTCGCAAATGAGCCGAGGACAGCTTAATTGGTACCTCTGGTGGCGCGAAAACACACGAAACGGTGTCTTTCTTAAAACAGATGAATCCTATATAGTCCTTTATGCATACGAGCTTGCAGCGACCGATGAAAATGAGGACAAGCAGCAATCGCTTGATATGCTCTGCGCACTTCTCTGCAATTACAGCCAAAAATATCTGAATGTCGTTTTCAGAATGATGATACGCGATATGATATGTGACTTTTGTCTGCTTCACCAGCTTCCCTCACCCATCGAAAAGTTAAGAGGGCTCGACCGTCAGTTGCTTTCAAGCGCATTTCTACCCGAATTTTTCATAGATTTTTCGGGCGATAATCGAGATCGTATCGCCACTCTCGGTCTGTCGTCCCTATCTATGTACGACTATAAGCGAAGTAAATTCTATACTCCCGAAAATGCAACTCTCTTTAAAAACGCTATAAGCGGTGCTCTCTCAGCTGTCGTCGCAGACGATAAGGCGTTCACTGCGATAATCTCATTCACATCGGGAATGTACGGAAGCATCACCTGCGAGCGCAGACCCTTTGCAAGAATGATAAATATCGTCAACCGAAGCATCAAATTTGAGATCACGTATTTTCAGATGTCAAATCTTCAAGCCGCAGTAACCGATGCGGTAAGATACTCGGAAAATAAGCTACGCGAGCATCTGGGGTCAAAAAGCAAGCTGAATATTATGTCGGTAAATCCGCTTGTTAAAGAGGCTATCGACCGATTCTTTGCAACCAACTATCCCCCCATGCCCATAGTCGATCGTAGAAGACGCTCCGCCGCCGAAAAAGAGGCGGAACCGCAAGAATACGATAAGCTTTATGACGTTCCCAAGCTTGCTTTCTCCGCAGAACACGCCATGGAGATCGAGCGCGAGTCGTGGGAAACGACCAAAATACTCACCGAAGCGTTTGCCGACGACGATACGGAACTCAATACGGTAAATATGACAGAATCCACCTTGGAAATCACCGTGCAGCCTGTCGCAACAGATAAATCCGAAGAAACACCAGATGGATCCGTTGAATCGGACGAAAACGACGGACTGTATTCAAAAATAAAACAAATCATCGGTAGCGAGGCAGAATTTATCAAACTCTGTGAAAATGGCACCGCTGTTGAACAGCGTAAATTCGCTCATACACAAAATGTCTCAACTGACGAGATCGCAGACCGAATAAACGAGGCTGCCGTGGACGTTTTCGGAGATATACTTCTTGAAAACGACGGCGAGGCATACAGAATAATAGAAGATTATATAGATCAGCTCTGATAAAGGAGGATAACCGCTATGAACGACAATAATATAAAACAAAACGGCTCGTCTACTTCAGCCGTTCCGAGAAGAATTTTATCTTCCCTGCTTTCGAGTGTATCTGCAGGTGTCGTACCAAGAGCAGGCGCACCCTATATCGCTATCGGCAGAAAGGACGAGATCGCCGCATTTCTCTCCGATCTCGAGGAAATTAACGAGGGCGGCGGCGCTATGCGTTTCCTCATTGGACGCTACGGAAGCGGAAAAAGCTTTCTCATCCAGCTGGTAAGAGGATATGCGCTTGAGCGTGACTTTCTCACCGCCGATTGCGATCTTTCTCCCGAAAGAAAGCTCAGCGGAAGCGGAAATAGCGCAATCGCAACCTACCGCGAGCTGATGAAAAATCTCGCCTCAAAATCCTCCCCCGACGGCGGCGCACTTTCAAAAATTATCTCCCGTTGGATAGGCAAGATACGCGGCGATCTCATATCCGAAAATATCTCCCCCGACGATGCGATATTCGAGCGTGAGCTCGGCAAGCGTATATATAGTGAGCTCTCCGAGCTTGAATTTTTGGTTGGAGGCTTCGATTTTGCCCGTGTTATCCTCGAATACTACAAGGCAAGCACGTCCGACAGCGAAAACTCAACCGAAAAAATGAGTGCCTGCCTGCGTTGGTTGCGCGGCGAGTATTCAACCAAGACCGAAGCAAAAAAAGAGCTCGGTTTTTCAGTCTCCGTGATCATCAATGACGACAATTGGTACGACTTCTTGAAGCTTTGGGCGGTTTTGTCCAAGAAAATGGGTTACCGCGGACTCGTCGTGTTTATCGACGAATGTGTAAACCTCTATAAGATCCCACATCGCGTGAGCCGCGAGAACAACTACGAAAAGATACTTTCGATGTTCAACGACACCCTTCAGGGTCGAGCTCCCGGACTTGACATCGTCTTCGGCGGCACTCCGCAATTTCTTGAGGACACCCGACGCGGACTTTTCAGCTACGAGGCTCTGCGCTCACGTCTCTGCGACAGCAAATTTGCGCTTGACGGCTTCAAAAACCTCATAGGTCCCGTCATTCGTCTGCGCCGACTCACCGACGACGAGCTTTTTGCACTTATACAGCGCATAACCGTGCTTTATTCGCAGTATTACAACTGGGAATGCTCGGTTACCACTGAAGAAAAGCTCAAATTCCTGAACATTTGCTTATCAAGAGCAGGAGCCGACAGTATGATAACCCCCCGAGAGATGTTGCGTGACTATATGACCGTCCTCAACATCCTGATGCAGAACCCCGAAGCGAAATTCGACGATATCATCGGAACTCACGTCACACTCAAGACCGAAAAATCGGAGGATGACGACCTTCCCTCCGCAGAACCTACCAATAAAGAAGAACCCCGAAAATTCACCGCAAACGATATTGAATTTTAAGCCTCTACTACCCCAAGGTAGAGACATATGGAGAATAAAATGACACAAGCAGATCTCATATTCGAACGTTTCCCCGACTTTATACGGGAATATATCTATTCGCACTCGTGGGAATCTCTGCGCGCAGTTCAGGTCGCGGCGGCGAAGACCATATTCGATACTGACAATAATCTTCTCCTGACCTCCTCCACGGCAAGCGGAAAGACTGAGGCAGCATTCTTCCCCATTCTTTCTCTGCTCCACGAGGATCCGCCGTCAAGCGTCGGAGTGCTTTATATAGCGCCCCTGAAAAGCCTTATAAACGATCAGTTTGAGCGTATGGAGGAGCTTCTCGATATGACGGGTGTAAAGGTGACGCATTGGCACGGAGACGTGGCGATGTCGCACAAGAAAAAACTGCTTGAAAAGCCCGAGGGCATATTGCAGATAACCCCCGAATCACTCGAAGCAATGCTGATTAACCGTTCAAACGATATTCCTCGCCTGTTCGGCGACCTGCGATTCATCGTTATCGACGAAATACACACACTCACGGGCACCGACCGCGGAAATCAGATAATCTGTCTGCTCTCGCGAATAGCGCACCTCATAGGCTTCCACCCTCGCCGCATAGCGCTCTCCGCAACAATAGGAGATCCTTCGCTCGCGGCAGAATGGCTCACCGCCGACACGGGCAGAGATATCGACATTCCCACCTTCAATCAGGAAAAGATAAAATGGCGCCTCGGACTTGAGCATTTCTACATTCAGAATCCCGAGGCAGAAAAGCTGAAAAAAGAGGCAGAAAAATCTAATCCAAGCGAAGCGAGCACAAATGACGTAGTCTTCATCGAAAAAACCGAGAATATCCCCGAAAAGAACGAGCAGACCGACAACTACGACAATGTCGGAACTGCAAAGTCATATAGCATTGACCCCGGTTACGAATACGCATACGACTGCGTAAAGGATAAAAAATCCCTTATTTTCTCAAACTCCCGCGAGGAGACCGAATACATCTGCGCAACCCTGCGCCAGATAGCAAAGCTTCGCGGCGATGAGGATAGCCATATCCTCATTCACCACGGAAATCTCTCGGCATCTCTCCGCGAGGAAGCCGAAATGAAAATGCGCGACGACGAGGAATTTGCAGTAACCTGCGCCACCGTCACAATGGAGCTTGGAATCGATATCGGTCAGCTTGAGCGCGTGGTACAGATAGAAGCCCCGAACACCGTCTCCAATTTTCTCCAAAGGCTCGGACGCTCGGGCAGACGCAGTCAGACTCCCGAAATGATGATGATATTCCGCGAGGAAGAGGCACTCCCAAACACTCCGCTTCCCCAACTTATCCCGTGGGAGCTCCTACGCGGCATAGCGATCATACAGCTCTATATCGAAGAACGCTTTATCGAGCCACCCTCTCGCAAAAAAATGCCCTTCAGCCTGCTCTTCCATCAGACACTTTCAATGCTTGCCTCCTGCGGTGAGCTGACCGCGGCAAGACTCGCGCAAAGAGTCCTCTCTCTGCCGCCCTTCCGTTTCGTAAGCAAGGAGGATTATAAAACTCTCATCGTCTCAATGCTCAATAATGATTTTTTGGAGATGACCGAGGAAAAGGGTCTTATAGTAGGACTTATGGGCGAAAGACTCTTAAAGAGCTTTAAATTCTACGCCGTTTTCAAGGATAGCGAGGACTTCACCGTCCGTTGCGGCTCGGACGAGATAGGAACTATAACTACCCCTCCCCCCGTAGGCGATCGCTTCGCCTTGGCAGGCAGAGTCTGGGAGGTCGAGGAGCTCGACGTCACAAGAAAGCTTATATACGTCAAGAAGGTAGACGGCAAAATGGAAATATCCTGGCCGGGCGACTTTGGCGAGATACACACCAAAATTTTGCGCCGTATGAAGCAAATTCTCGAGGAAGACACGATCTACCCCTATCTCAAGGAAAACGCGGTAAAGCGCCTTATTCAAGCGCGCAAGACTGCACGCAACACGGGTATGCTCGATCATTCGCTCGTTCACCTCGGTGGCTACTCGTGGTGTCTCTTCCCTTGGCTCGGCACACGCTCATTCCGAACTTTGCGTAAATATATAAAGAAAAATGCCGCAGCAAACGGAATCAGCGGCATCGAATTTGAAGGTTGCTATTATATCACCTTCAAAATGGAAAAAACGTCGGATATCGACTTTATTGCAAGACTGCTTGACGACGTAGAGCGCGACGGCATCAACTGCGATGCACTCGTTGAGAACGGAGAGATCCCCGTATTTGAAAAATACGATAACTACGTTCCCCACGACCTGCTCCGCAAAGCCTACGCCGCAGACAAACTCCGCGCCGACGAGGCAGAAAATCAGATAAAGCTGATCTTCGAGGAGTTTGAATAACATAAAACCAACCGAATGAACTTTGTTAATTCATTCGGTTGGTTTTTTAGCAATAAAGCAGCTGAAATAAATCGAAAAAATGTATTTATTTTTTTAAAAATACCCTTCGATAGCTCCCCAAACAACAGGAAGTGAATCGAACTCAATACTATCAATAATACCGTCAGTCAAACTATATACCAAAAAGTCATTGTTGTCATCATACAGCATCAAAAACTCATCGTATGAAATTTCATATATGATAAAATTCGTTTCTTCATTTCCGTCGACCACGCACGAGTACTCAATACCTAACAAGTTTATATCGTGTTCAGGACTATCAACCGTACCCACGGTAATTTCTATAATTTTAAAATTCTCTATCGATGGCCACCATTCAGAAACGCAACTCTCAATGTCGCCAACGCTTCCAAATACTTGATCATCGTCAATATCCGCATAGTTGTGTAGGTCAGCAATTACGGTCAGATCCACCGCGGTAATAAATCCCTGATCATACGCCTCCGTTAAGGTGTAGAACTCATTATTATATAAAACGATTATGCGGTTCCCGTCGGTATATTGTATTACGACGTTACCAATAGTTTCTTGCCATAATGCCGAGTCATAACCTCCGGAATCTATCATAGCTACTATCGCACCGCTTTCAAATTTTCCGTAATAATTTCTGATTGAAACAAATTCTGCATCGGGATTTTTCTTCCAAAAGGCTTCTATCAAAACCGTACGATAATATTCGTCGTTGCTTTCTGAATATTCAGAGATCAATTCGTCAAGATCTTTACCTACAAGAACACAGCACACACCGTCTTCTGTATAGAAAATGTCGGGAGTGATAAAAGTAAGATCTCCAAAATCGGTCTGCACCAATATATTATAAGGCTCGATCTCTGCAAGATCCACATCAACATCATATTCAAACTCCAGCTCGTCAATCGGAATCTGACAAATTGGCTCAGGATTATAAAACGACATCGCAGGCTCGTATGAACAAACAGTTCCCACACCGCTATAACTAACGAAACCACAAGAAGTCCAAATTTTATCATCCTCTCTAAACGTTGGAACATATAAAAGCTCAAAATATTGCCAATAAGAACTCGCGGGATTGGAGTAAATTCCGTTGCTAAAATATAGCGATCTAACCGTTCCGTCATTCAGAATAAACTCAATCGTGAATGCACTACCTCCACAAACAAGACCGTCTTCAGGAGACATCGGTGACATTTCTAACTTCATATACGCTTCGATAATGCGTGAAATAGCATCCTTATCAGTAGAGCTTTCGATCGTCTTGAGGTTTCCCGGCGCTACACTCACGTACTCAAAAACAGTTCTGACCTTCGCAACGTCCTCGGCAGTTAGCGTTTCTATCCATGGCTCGTACGCACTAAGGAGCTTCACCTCAGGTAAACCACAGACCGAGTAAACGTAATTACAAACGTCACAACAAAGATCCCCGTCTTCATCCAAATGCGCCTCTACAATATCAGGCGAAGAACATCCGCAGGTGTATTGCTTAAAATGCGTTTCTTCAGTCATGATCCATTTATACGTATGCCCGACATGTTCTTGCTTCGAAACGTAATAGTTGCAAACGTCGCAATAGAGATTCCCATCTTCATCCAAATGCGCCTCTGCAATATCAGGCGAAGCACATCCGCAGGTATACTGTTTAAAATGTGTTTCCTTGCTCACGACCCATTCATACGTATGCTCATGCTCTTCCTCGGAAGACAGTTGATCGCACGAAGACAAACAAGCGACCAACGAAAAAATAATCAACGTAAAAGCAAATATCTTTTTCATAATAGTCCTCCTTTATATTACTCCTTCATACGATAAGTCGCCAAAAGGCCCAAAACGTTACACCTTATATATAAATTTTAACATATTTCCTGCATCTTGTCAATATATGCAAAACCCGCTGCTGCGCCAAAGCGCAACAGCGGGTTTTATCAAATATATTTCATCCGATTTTCATCGTGCTTACATTCATCTGTGTTCTATGTTAAATATATATAAATCCTTAACTGCAAATAAGGAACAAAGATTACAGAGATTTCTGCATATTTGATTGACGAGTTCAATCTGAATTACTTCGCGTAGTCGACTGCGCGGCTTTCGCGGATAAGATTGATCTTGATCTGACCGGGATACTTGACTTCAGCCTGGATCTTTGCCGCCATTTCGCGTGCAATCACCTTCATACCTGCGTCGTTGACCTCCTCGGGCTTGACCATAACTCTGATCTCACGTCCTGCCTGAATAGCGTATGCTTTATCGATTCCGTCAAAGCCCTTTGCTATTTCCTCAAGCTTTTCAAGACGCTTGATGTAATTTTCCATATCCTCACGGCGTGCACCGGGTCTTGCTGCGCTGATAGCATCGGCAGCCTGAACGAGCACTGCAATGATCGTCTTGGGTTCAACGTCGTTGTGGTGAGCCTCGATAGCGTGTACTACCTCTCTGCTCTCCTTATACTTCTTTGCGGCATTTACGCCGATCTCAACGTGAGAACCTTCAACGTCGTGGGGGAATGCCTTACCGATATCGTGGAGCAGACCTGCTCTCTTTGCAAGAGTGCCGTCAAGCCCAAGCTCATCTGCCATAATTCCTGCAAGGAATGCAACCTCAATAGAGTGCTTAAGCACGTTCTGTCCGTAACTGGTTCTGTACTTAAGTCTTCCGAGCAATCTTACAAGCTCGGGATTAATTCCGTGAATTCCAACCTCAAAGGTAGCTCTCTCGCCCGCCTGTTTAACAGACAAGTCAACTTCCTTCTGAGCCTTTTCAACCATTTCCTCGATTCTTGTGGGGTGAATACGTCCGTCGGAGATAAGTCTTTCAAGAGCAATTCTTGCAACCTCTCGTCTGACGGGATCAAATCCCGACAAGGTTATGGTCTCGGGGGTATCGTCGATAATAAGTTCAACTCCCGTAAGAGTTTCGATCTTCTGGATATTTCTTCCCTCGCGTCCAATAATTCTAC
>CAZQLJ010000051.1:0-10390 GCA_964594085.1 uncultured Clostridium sp. | reverse complement strand
TTGATAAGGTCGCTCCCGGAACGGCAAACCCCGACACTCTGCTTTACGGATGTGAAAATAAATATTACAGTATTCGTCCCGAGCACAACGGACATTTTGAAGTCATGGACGGAGTTTATATGATCGGAGACGGAAGCGGAATCACGCGCGGACTTTCTCAAAGCGGTGCGATGGGACTTTTCGTGGCGGATCATATCTGCGGAGTTGAACAATAAAAAAATTTGCTGAGTCGGTCGACTCAGCAAATTTTTTTATGCCCAACTCATAGTTGAGGGCTTTTTATCGTATATGATGACGTCTTTTAAGAAGCTTACTGCCTTTGCAAGTCCCTCGTCGATAGACATGTAGCTGTCCTCGTGCTCGATCGAAAGGACGCGGTCGTAGCCGCAGAGCTGAAGGTTTGAAACAAGGTCTCTCCAATAGGTCTCGCCGTTGCCGTAGCCAACCGTACGGAATACCCACGCGCGATGGAGCTCGTCGCCATAGTGCTTGGTGTCGAGCACACCGTTTTTCGCGGTGTTGTATTTGTCGATCTTGGTGTCCTTTGCATGAACGTGATATATCGCGCCCGCAAGCTCGCGGATAGCGGCTACGGGATCGATTCCTTGCCAGATCAAGTGGCTGGGGTCGAGATTTGCGCCTATAACATCGCCAACTGCCGCGCGAAGCTTCAAGAGAGTTTCGGGATTGTAGACACAGAAGCCGGGGTGCATCTCAAAGGCTATGCGTACGCCGTGAGATTTTGCGAATGCGCCCGCTTCCTTCCAATAAGGGATAAGAACCTCGTTCCACTGCCAATCGAGAATAGCAAGGAAATCCTCGGGCCAGGGGCAAGTCACCCAGTTGGGATATTTTGCGGTCTCACAGTCTCCGGGACAGCCCGAGAAGGCAACTATTGTGTCCACTCCAAGCTTTTCGGCAAGCAGTACTGCCTCTCTGAAGTCCTTATCATACTGCGCGGCGATCTCCTTATTCGGATGCACGGGATTGCCGTGGCAGGCAAGAGCGCAGATCTCGGTGTCGTATTTTTTGAAGGTTGCGACAAACTCGTCGTATTTTTTGGGATCTGCAAGCAGCTCTGCGGGGTTGCAGTGTGCTTTTCCGGGATAGCCGCCCGCACCAATCTCGACGGTGTGAACTCCAAGATTGGTAATTATTTTCAAAGCCTCGTCGAGAGGCTTAGCTCCGTAAAGATTTGCAAGAACGCTTAACTTCATTTTTCTTCCTCCAAATAATTAAAAGCGGTAGATATCGCCTGATTCTGCGGACTTATATATACCCTCAAGGATCTTTGTAACTACGAGCGCCTGCTCGGGAAGAACGCAAGGATCCTTGTCGTTTATGACAGCGTCTATCCACTGTGCTGCCTCTTTGGTTGCGGGGTCGGTTGCCGTAACGCCATCAAAGAATGCTGCGCCCTGAGGATTGAGTGAGGGCTTGAGGACGTATTGGCTATTGTTTCTGATACCGTTTATACGAACGCCGTCGTGAATATCTCCACCCGCAAGCGTTCCGCAGACGAGAGTTGTCGCCTCGCGGACATCAAGAGTGTTGAGCGCCCAAGAGGATTCAAGATTAATAGTCGCGCCGTTTTCCATAACAACAAAGCCGAATGCCGAGTCCTCAACGGTGAACTTTTCGGGGTCCCAGTTGCCCCACGCGTTGCCCTGATTTGTCTGATCGTTGAGCTTGTGGAACTTTGTTCCTACGCAATATTTGGGCTTGTAATTGTCCATTATCCAGAGCGTGAGGTCAAGGCTGTGTGTTCCTATGTCGATAAGAGGACCGCCGCCCTGCTCGTATTCGTTGAGGAATACTCCCCAGGTGGGAACGGCTCTGCGACGGATAGCAGTCGCCTTGGCATAATAGATGTCTCCAAACGTGCCGTTGAGCGCTTCTTGCTTAAGGAACTGTGCTTCGGGAGCCTGACGGGTCTGATATCCGATAGTCAGCTTCTTTCCCGTTCTCTTTGCCGCGTCGAGCATTTTTTCCGCCTCTGCAGAGTTTATTGCCATCGGCTTTTCACACATAACGTGCTTGCCCGATTCGAGCGCGTCTACCGTTATGAAGCTGTGGGAACGGTTGGGAGTGCAGACGTGGACTACGTCAATAGTTTTATCCTCGAGCAGCTTTTTATAATCAGTATATGCTTTTGCGTCGGGTGTGCCGAAATCAGTCCTTGCTTTTATTGCTCTTTCTTCAACTATGTCACAAAAAGCGACCATTTCAACATTTGGAAGATTTTTCAGCGCGGGCATGTGCTTTGCGTTAGCGATACCTCCGCAACCTATAATGCCTATTTTTACCTTATCCATTATCTATTCTCCTTTTGTAAGAATTAGCTTTTATATGATAATTATACCGCGTTTTCAGGCGTTTTTCAAGGGTTTGGCGAAACAAAAGAAAAAAATTTTTATCTCCACAAATATTCGGGATCTTTTTTAGGGAAAAGGTCTTGATTTGAGAGTAAAATGATGTTAAAATATAGAATGGAAGTATGTGTATATATGGAGGTTTTTATGTTTGTTGATCTGCTTGGAAAAACGAGAGCAAAACTTGGCTTGCACGTTCATACCGATCTTTCTGACGGCCTTGTTTCACCCGAAGATGCTGTACGCTTTTACATTGAGCAAGGATACGATGCAGTTGCGCTGACTGACCATTGGATATATGGGGAAGAAGGCGAGATCGAGGGTCTTAAAATAATCTCCGGCTGTGAATACGACGTTGGTAGAAATGACAGCGCAAACGGAGTCTATCATATAGTAGGCATTGGAATGACCTCCGACCCGAAGATCCCTGAGGATTGGAGAAACATGGTCAAGACCTCCGCGTCTAAAGCCGCTGAGATCATAAAAACGATAAAGCTTTATAACGGTCTTGCGATTGTTGCGCATCCTGCATGGAGTCTTAATACTCCCGAGCAGCTTCTACAGCTTGGCGACTTTGACGGACTTGAAATATATAATTCGGTCTCCGAGCACGGAATGAGCGACAGGGCTTATTCCGACGTGATCGCCGATCAGTTGGCGGCAAGCGGAAGGTTGACTAATCTTTTGGCAACCGACGACACTCATTATTACGACGGAGATCAGTGCCGCGCGGCGATCATGGTCGAGACCACGGATATGGATACTCAAGGACTAATAAGGGCGATTCGCGCAGGCAGATTTTACGCGACTCAGGGCCCCGAGGTGCACATTGAAAAGATCGCGCCCGATAAAGTAAGGGTTATTTGTTCACCTTGCTCTAAGATCGTTTTTCAAAGCAACTGCGTGTGGTCGCAGGGTAGAGTGGTCAGAGGAGAGCAGGTTATTGAAGCCGAATACGTAAAGTACGGAAGCGATCGCTTCGTCCGTGCCGAAGTGACCGACGCAGAGGGCAAGAAGGCGTGGACGAATTATATTGAATTTGACTGCTAAAATACAGCTTTGGATATTTGACGGAGTTTCGGAATGTTAAGTAAACAAAAGAGGGTAGATAAAATTGTCTTTGACGGAAAATGAATTGAAATACAAAAAAATGACCGAGAGCTCAGTCTGGAAATTGGTTATAACCTTGGGTATACCGACTACGATCAGTATGCTGATAACCAATATCTACAATATGGCGGATACTTATTTCGTCAGCAATCTCGGAACCGCGCAGGGCGGTGCTCCGAGCGTTGTTTTCAGCATCATGGCGCTTTTGCAGGCGTTTGGATTTATGTTCGGACACGGCGCGGGAAGTCACGTCAGCCGACTTTTAGGTGCGAAGAAGGACGATCAGGCGGGTAAATTTACCTCGACAAGTCTCTTGCTTTCGACGTTGTCAGGTGTAATAATTATGGTATTCGGTCTTATTTTTCTCGAGCCGCTTATGTGGTTTTTGGGAAGTGACAGCGAGATATTGCCGCACGCTATGGATTATGCCAAATATATATTCATCGGCGCTCCTGCCCTGACCGCCTCTTGCGTTTTCAATAACGTACTCAGATACGAGGGTAAGGCAACCTTTGCTATGATAGGTCTTACCTCGGGCGGAATACTTAATATTTTACTTGACTATATTTTTATCGAGCATTTTGGAATGGGAACGGGTGGAGCAGGTCTTGCCACGGCGATCTCACAGTACATCAGCTTGATAATTCTTGCTGTTCCTTATATAATTGGAAAGACACAGAGCAAAATAAGCTTCAAACGGGGATTTATCTCGCTGCGGATTGTCTGGGATATCGTGACTACGGGATTCCCGAGTCTTATCAGACAGGGACTCGGAAGTGTGTCTACAGCTATGCTCAATACGCAAGCGAGAGCGTTTGGCACGGCGGCGATCGCGGCGATGGGCTACGTTTCAAAGACGGTACAGTTTATATTCTGTGTCGGACTTGGTATTGGTCAAGGATTCCAGCCTGTCTCGGCATTCAATTACGGCGCGAAAAAGTACAGTCGAGTCAAAAAAGCAAGCTACGTTACGATGCTTTTGGGTCTGATTTTCATCGGTACTCTCTCTGTGGTCTGCTATGCATTTGCTCCTACGATAATTTCGCTTTTCAACTCCGAAAAATCGGCTCTTATTGAAGAAATAGGTGCGCAGGCGTTACGGTTTAACTGTATGGTGCTTTGGGTCTTGCCATTTACGGTGGTTGGAAACATGATGTTCCAGAGTATAGGCAAGAGAGTGCCTGCGATACTGCTTTCCGCATTGCAGAACGGTGTTGCGTTTATCCCGATGATATATCTGCTTCCATACTTGTTTGAAAAATATTACGGCAACGGCCTTATTGGTCTTGAGCTTGCTCAACCCGCGGCGTACGTTATCACCGCGGCGATCACCTTGCCGTGTACGGTTATTTTCTTATCAAAGTTGCCAAAAGACGAAATTCAACAAGAATAATGGTAAAACACCCTCGAGAAATCTCGAGGGTGTATCGTTATTATATATACATTGACAAATACATCAAAGTATGCTATACTGTAATTACAAAACAATTCAAAGGAGGGATAACAATGAAAAAAATTAATAGTTATTTGCAAAGATCAATCTGTCGTAATATCCCTCTGCTCTTGCGCCGCTTGGGCGTGTCGGGCTGAAATTTCAGTAACCCACACGCCTTCCAATGATGTAAGCAATTGGAGATGTGCGCGCTTACAACTGCGCGCTTCAGCCACACAAGATGGCGAGGAGAAAAAATATGAAAACAAAGAAAGGATTAAAATTATTATCAATATTTCTTGCAATTTGTGCAATTACGCTTTATTTGCCAAATAACATAATAATAGCTTCTGCGGAGCAACCGCAAGAGCCCGATTCCGTAGAGGAGGAAACGTTGTACGTTGACACAGAAGAATCCGAAACCGAAACGAATATAGAAATTATCGGAGGCATGACGGAGATACCTTCTCAAGGAGGAAGTGTCAACGAAATATTGTCAATTGATTCGGCCCCTGTAATTTTTATTGAGGGTAGCGGTTACGGTATTCAGGACGGAGTATATGCCTTTGAAAACGTAGGCAACGACGGGCTTTGGTTAGATATTCAACAAGATAAATATTTGCCCGGGTATCATATGCAGCAATACGCAGCGGATGGCAATCCCGCGCTGACCTTTGACCGTTCTTGCTTGTTTAAAATAACAAGAAGGGAATCTACAAATTCGTATATTATCCGTTCAATGTTGAACAATCGCCTAACGTTCTATTTTTCGGGCAACGAGGTGTTGACTAAAGAAATCCCGCCCGATGATGATGACGTAAGTAACAGTGATACGTTTATGTTGGTATACAACTCTACGCAAAACTGCTTTGTGATCAAGCCGTATTCAAGCAGTAACGTTGTGGCGGCAAATAATACAACCGCATCGGGAATGGCGGGAGCTCCTAATTCGTATCTCGTAAAGAGCACGGAATCGACATCGGGCAATCAAGCAAGATGGTATGTATATCAGTATACGGGAGAAACCAAGAGTGGAGTGGTTACTCATAAGAGTGTATCAACTACTAACGGTATAGAAACGGGAACAACGTTTTCTATTGCCCTCAAAACGTGGACAACAGAAATAGGAAAAAACACTCCGTATATGACGGTAAATCCCAGTTATACAGATATGGTTACAGCAACTTGGGATGCATCCACTTACACGTTGACGGTGACTCCAACAAAAGCCGGAACGTTTAAGCTGAGAGGAATCATACGGGCAGATGGAACAACAACGGCTTTCAGGACGTATGCGCTGGTTTATTACTCAATTCCCCAAATTGACGGAACAACAAGTTTTATTCAAAACGTAGGTACTGAAAGATACGTTGATATAGAGGGGCCGTCTACGAATACAGAGGCAATAATCCAACAATGGCAATTCAACGGCAAAGATCAGTCGAAATGGCTGTTTGAAGTGCAAAATGCGGGATATTTTAGGATAAAATCTATATACAGCAATAAATATATCGGTGTTGATTCCACTGCAACTACAGTAATACGGCAATATGATACGTCAAGTGATTACACCCTGTGGCGATTTGTAGAAACAACGTCGGGGAATTATAAACTGGTTTGTAAAGCTACGGAATCAAGCGGAAATGTATTAGCGGTGCCGCTTAATGCCAATAGCAACGGCACAAATCTTACTATGATCCCATATACTGATGATACGAATTATAGAGATGAGTGGAATTTACAATTGAGCACCATCCAACTTTATGACGTCCCTCATAATTTAAGATCAAACGATAGTCATTTATGTATTCCATGTGCAATAACTAACATTATGGCATATTGGAGCATAAATGGATATTCTCAATTCGACTGTGAAACTGAATCAAAGCAAGAGCAAAAGGCGATTGCTGTTCAGGCAAATATGAATGCAAACGGATCTTGTACAGCCAATAGATACATACAATATGGCTTTGATATCTTTGCGTACATTCAAAATGGGAAAAGATATTTTGCGCAATCTACGAATTATTGGTGTAAAGAAAACGTGCAAGACTTTTCTTATCTTGATATTATTGAAGAGTTAAATAACGGAAGGCCGCTTATGCTGGGGTATGCTACACATGAGGATTCACCGTATGGTGGAGGACATATGACCGTTTGTGTTGGTTATGAAACCGAAAATGGCGAACTTTATGTATATGTTAGTGATGCACACAAGGATTATTTTGTGCGCCATAAATACGATTCTACTACATACAATGATTTCATTTGTAAGGTATCAATAGTCTCAACGGAGGAATAGTCTATGAAAATAAAGTTGTTAATAATTTTTTCTGTATTGATTTCGTTTTGCCTCACCTCTTGTATCTCGTTGAATGACAATAGGCAAGACGAGAATACAACCGAAACTCTAATGGAGACGGATAGTGGTGAACTCACAACTGAAACGAGCAGCAAAGTGATTGAGGAATCAGAAATGAAGATTCCCGATATAGCAGTTAAAGCATATATTGGTTTTGAAAGCCTAAAGTCCGGAGATTATGATCTAGTAAATTGCGCGGAAGTTCATTACAATTCAGGACGGGCATCAAAAAGATATTGTGACTTATATCAATTTTCTGATGATGTTTCGGTTTTGCCTGTCTATGGAACATATCTTGAAAGTATAGATATGGTAGTGATTTTGTTTTACAAAGACGGCTTTTTTGTTGGAACGGCAACATTAAAGTTTGAACTTGCCGAAGAACAAGCTATAACAGAGGAATTTGATACATTCAATTATACCACTGTTCCAGATGCACTTAGCGATTTGGTGTGTTATTATGAAACCTTGTCTTGTATAGAGCACAACCCTAATTTCGAAATTATGGGTATTGTTTATAATTTTCAGGGGGACACATTAATTGTCATTGGAAAAAACAATGAGGAAAGATATATAAAATACATAGCGGGAGGGCCAAAACCGTTTAGATTGGTAGAACCCTTTGAAACCATAGAACAAGGCCGGCAGGCATTTACAGAATACTTGATTAGACGAGAAGAAATAGTTTCGTCATTGCAAGTTTTTCCGTGGGAAACAAGTGTGTTGGGGGACAGAGGATATATGAGTAAGTATGAAATAAACGATGTTTTTGTCTCTCAAGATCGTGAGATTGAGCTTGATGTTTTATCTGAATATGATTCTCTTAGTGTTATTCCACTCTTGGATTTAGGTTATCAAGAGAATGTGTACGCATTGCATTTGTTGTATTATCACAATCGACTTATTGGCGAATTTGTCCTTGAAAATACGACTGATGGGGACGGAAATCATTTGTATCGTTGTATTTGGAAAAACATTGCAGATAAAAATGACGATGGAACCTATAAGGATATTTGCGAATCAAGATATGAACAAATATTAGATTCAGCCCAAGCATTTATAAATTCTTCGGAAAATCAAGATAAAGAAGAAATTATAGGCGTAATTTTTTATTCCGGAGAATTTTATCCAATTATCAAAAACGACAAAGGCCAAAGCCTCTATAATTGGGGAGAATGAAAAATATTCCATAGAAAAGCTAATTTTTATTATCATAACATCAACACAACAGCCCCGCCGAAACGGCGGGGCTGTTGTGCGATATACATTCGGAGAGCTTTTGCTAAAAATCAACTCCACAATGTACGTTATTATTCATAAAGCTTACCCATCTTCTGAAGTCTGTCGTACTTCGCCTTTGCGCTTGCTTCAGCCTTTGCGAAGAGAGCTGCTGCTCTTTCGGGGTTAGACTGTGCAAGACGAGCGTAACGAGTCTCGGACTTGATGAAGTCAACGTAGCTGCCGGAGGGCTCCTTGGAGTCGATTGTCAGCTTATTGGACTCAAGAGTGGGGTTATATCTGAAGGTCTGCCAGTAGCCTGCCTCAACTGCCTTCTTCATTTCGAGCTGGCAGTTCTGCATGCCGCCCTTGACACCGTGCATCTCACAAGGAGCGTAACCGATGATGAGGGAAGGACCGTTGTATGCCTCAGCCTCGGTAAGAGCCTTAAGGAGCTGGTTCATATCGTAGCCCATAGCGACCTGTGCAACGTATACGTAGCCGTAGGACATTGCGATCTCTGCAAGGTTCTTCTTGCCGATCGCCTTACCTGCTGCTGCGAACTGAGCAACCTGACCGATCTGAGAAGCTTTGGACGCCTGTCCACCGGTGTTGGAGTAAACCTCGGTATCGAATACGAATACGTTTACGTTCTCACCCGAAGCGAGTACGTGGTCGAGACCGCCGAAGCCGATATCGTATGCCCAACCGTCTCCACCGAAGATCCACATGGACTTCTTGGAGAGGTAGTCCTTCTCGGCGAGAATTTCCTTGGAAGCCTCACAGCCATCTGCTGCCCAGCCCTCAAGAAGCTCAACGAGAGCCTTGGTTGCCTTTTCGTTAGCCGCGCCGTCGTCAAGAGTGTTCAGATACTCGTCGATAACTGCCTTGCACTTGTCGCAGGGAGCTTCGAGAGCCTTGACCTTATTGATCAGTCTTTCGCGGATGGTCTTCTGACCGAGATACATACCGAGACCGTGCTCAGCGTTATCTTCAAAGAGGGAGTTAGCCCAAGCAGGACCGCGGCCGCTTTCCTTGTTTACCGTGTAAGGAGTAGAAGGTGCGGAGCCGCCCCAGATGGAAGAACAACCTGTTGCGTTGGAGATGTACATTCTCTCACCGAAGAGCTGGGTTACCAGACGTGCGTAAGAGGTCTCTGCACAGCCTGCGCAAGATCCGGAGAATTCAAGCAGAGGCTGCTTGAACTGAGAGCCCTTAACGGTGTTGTTGATGATCTCGGGCTTCTCTGTTACGTTAGCTACTGCGTAGTCGAACGCTGCCTGCTGGTCTGCCTGAGTTGCCTGAGGAACCATGCGGATAGCGTAATCTGCGGGATCAGCCTTAACACCTGCAGCAGCTGCCTTCTTGTCTGCGGTTGCGTTTACGGGACAAGCCTTTACGCAGAGGGTACAACCCATACAGTCAAGGGGAGAAACTGCCATTGTGAACTTGTAGGTAGTCTTAAGAACGGGCTTTGCACAGAACTTGGTGGACTCGGGAGCGTTTGCTGCCTCCTCCTCGGTCATAGCGAAGGGACGGATTGTTGCGTGAGGACATACGAATGCACAGCTGTTACACTGAACACACTTGTCGGGGTTCCACTCGGGAACGGTCACAGCAACGCCTCTCTTTTCGTATGCAGCCGCACCCTGGGGGAACTGACCGTCAACGTACTTTTCGAATGCGGAAACAGGGAGGCTGTCGCCCTTCATAGCGTTGGTGGGGTTAACTACGTTGTTAACGAAGTCAACGAGGTCTGCGCGATCTCCGCTAACGAGAGCTGCGGGAGCATCGTCTGCGCAGGTTGCCCAATCAGCAGGAACGTCGATCTTAACGAATGCGTCTGCACCCGCGTCGATAGCGGCATAGTTGAGGTCAACCATAGCCTGTCCCTTC
>CAZQLJ010000050.1:0-10785 GCA_964594085.1 uncultured Clostridium sp. | reverse complement strand
CCTCATTATAACACAAATCGGCAGAGAAAACAATCTCTCTGCCGATATTTTTGTGCCTGCTATTTCTCCGCTAAAGTTACAGAGAAAAGTGTAAGCGCTTTTTGTTATTTTAATAGTATCTTACGATCTTATTGGAGATCGCGTAGAAGATTCCCGTGAGCCATCTGCCGAATGCGCCGGGGAGATTGGCGAAGATCAAGGGTGTGCGCCAGCGGAAATAGTTTCCGTACTTTTTATCAAACGCCTTGCAATCCTCCCACATCTGCTTAAGATCCGCGTCGGTCTCCTTGCTCTTGTTGCCTCTGGTGATAAAGGTCGAAATGCCGAACATCATGAAAAGCTCGTGCTTCATATATCTTTTAAGCTTACGGGATTTCAGATCGTCGAGGTGGCAGCTTTGGAAGCTCAAAACCGTGCTGAGCAGCTGATGCTTATATCTCTTTCTGAAAATGTCTCTCTGCACCGACTGTCCCTCTCTGCCGATGGTATAGCGGTAGAGGTCCTTGTTGAGATAATACATTTTCTCAACGTACGGCAGCGATAGACAGATCATATAATTGTCTTCATAGAAGGTGTGCTTCGGGAGCTCCTTGCCGCTTTTTCGCATGATCTCGGTGCGGAAGGTACAGCTGTGTATCGTCAGCATCTGACGCAGACGGAAGCGTTTGGTTTCCTCCCAGGTAAATATTCTGTTTTCGGGCAGTGCGTTCTTGTAGCAGATCGACTGGTCTCCGATTCCGTCCTCGTGGGCGTAAAAATAATTGGTCACCAAAAGGTCTACTCCACCCTGCGCTTCGCATTCTTCAAGCTTATCAAGCATCAAAGGAAGATTCTCGTCAAGCACGTCGTCACTATCAACGACCTTGAAGTATTTTCCCGTTGCTCTTTTAAGTCCCTGATTTATACCCTCGCCGTGACCGCCGTTTTCCTGATGAACGACTCTGACGATCTCGGGGTATTTTTCTGCATACTCGTCCGCAATAGCTCCAGTGCCGTCCTTCGAGCCGTCGTTGATGATAATTATCTCAACTCTCTCTCCGCCGACAAGCAAGCTTTCGATACATTTACGCATATAACCCTCCGAGTTATAGCACGGAACGGTTACGGTAAGTAATTTCTGATTATTCATATCCTCACTCCAAAATGGTTTCCGACAGCTTCAAGGCGGAAGCTATCACTGTATCCATGTCGTAATATTTGTATTCTCCGAGTCTGCCGCCGAAGATGACATCGGGTTCTTTTTCGGCAAGCGCCCTATATTTTTCGTATAGCTCGCTATTCTTTTCATCGTTGACGGGATAATATGGCTCGTCGCCAACCGTCCACTCCGAGCTGTATTCTCGGCTGATAACGGTCTTGGGCTGATCTCCGAACTCGAAGAATTTATGCTCGATAATTCTCGTCCACGGCGTCTCTCTGTCGGTATAATTGACTACGGCATTGCCCTGGAAGCTCGGCTTATCCAAGACCTCGGTCTCAAATCTTACCGAGCGATATTCGAGTGCGCCCAGCTTATAGCCGTAATACTCGTCGATAGCGCCCGTGTATACGACTCTTTCGGCAAGTGAACAAAGCTCGTCCTTATTTTCAAGGAAATCAACTCCGAGTCTGACCTCGATGCCCTCGAGCATATTCTCGACCATTTTGGTATATCCGCCCTCGGCGATTCCCTGATACTTTGCATTAAAATAGTTATTGTCGAAGGTAAATCTACAGGGCAGACGCTTGATTATAAAGGATGGTAACGAATCACAAGGTCTGCCCCACTGCTTTTCGGTATATCCCTTTACAAGCTTTTCGTATATGTCCGTGCCGACGAGTGATATCGCCTGCTCCTCGAGGTTTTTCGGCTCGGTTATCCCTGCCGCCGCTCTCTGCTCCTCGATCTTTGCCTGCGCTTCTTCGGGGGTGACAACACCCCACATCTTATTGAAGGTATACATATTGAACGGCAGACTGTACAGCTCGCCGTGATAATTTGCGACGGGAGAGTTGGTATAGCGATTAAATTCCGCAAATCTGTTTACGTATTCCCAAACCTTCTTGTCGTTGGTATGGAAGATGTGCGCGCCGTATTTGTGGACGTTTATTCCCTCTACAGACTCGGTATACACATTTCCTGCTATATGATCGCGGCGGTCGATAACCAGCACCTTCTTCCCGTGCTGCTTTGCCTGCTCTGCAAAAACCGCGCCGAACAGTCCCGCGCCGACGATAAGATAATCGTATTTTTTCATTGGCGGTATTCTCCTTAAAAATCAACGACCTTACAGGCCATAGATATTATAACACTACAAGCATCAAAATGCAATACCCGACATTATTAAATGTCCTTAAAAAATGTTAATTAATTGTGACCAAAAGCTTGATCATCTTGATTTTTTATTTGTTTTTCGCGCAAAATCCCTTGCAAGACTATGATTTTTGCTATTTTTTGGGTTTCGTGCGGTCGTATTCTTCGCACCTGCGGCATTTTTGGTGTTTGATCTGCCGCTGTCCGATCTGCCCTGCTTGTCCTTGGACGTAGCACGCGAGGAATGGGCATTTTTGTCCCTTTGGGGTCGAGTGTGCGTCTGTTTTGCCGATCTGTCGGCTGCAGGGCGAACCAAACAGTCCTCGCTGTAGCCTATAAGGTCCTCTCTACCCGCTTTGACAAGTGCCTCGCGGACGAGGTCGGCATTTTGCGGTCTGTTATACTGCAAAAGCGCTCTTTGAAGCTGCTTTTCGTGATAATCGGTGGCTACGTAGACCGGCTTCATATCAAGCGGATTGATTCCTGTGTAATACATAACCGTGGACGCGGTGCCCGGGGTGGGATAGTAATCCTGAACCTGCTCGGGCGCGTAGTGATCGCGCTTGAGGCAGAGTGCAAGATTTATAGCATCGTTGAGTGTTGATCCCGGGTGGCTCGACATAAGGTAGGGCACTAGATACTGCTCTTTGCCGATCTCGTGGGTGATATCGAAGAATTTTTTTCTGAAGCTCTGATAGACCTCGAAGTCGGGCTTGCCCATGCAACGAAGCACGGGCGACGAGCAATGCTCCGGCGCGACCTTGAGCTGTCCCGAGACATTATCGCGGACTAATTTGCGGAAGAACGCGTCATTTTTGTCGCACATCAGGTAATCGAAGCGAATTCCCGAGCGAACGAAGACCTTTTTGACCTTCGGTATCTTTTCTATCTCCTCGAGGAGCTTGATATACTCGGTGTGGTCGACCTTGAGGTTTTTACACGGAGTGGGCGCAAGGCATTTGCGCGAGGGGCATACGCCGCTTTCAAGCTGTTTATCGCACGAGGGATAGCGGAAATTTGCCGTCGGGCCGCCGACGTCGTGTATGTAACCCTTGAAATCGGGCATCTCGGCGATTATCTTCGCCTCGGCGACAACGCTTTCTATGCTTCTCGAGCGAACCGTTCTTCCCTGGTGAAAGGCAAGCGCGCAGAAATTACAAGCGCCAAAACAGCCGCGGTTATGCGTAAGCGAGAATTTGACCTCCTCGATAGCGGGCACTCCTCCCTCGGCTTCATAGCTCGGGTGGTATGCGCGCATATATGGCAGGCTATAGACGTGGTCGAGCTCTTTTCTTTCAAGCGGCGGCATTGGTGGATTCTGCACCAGCATTTTGCCGTCGTACAGCTCGCAGATAGCTCGTCCGTTGATCGAATCCTGATTTTTATACTGCACGCCGAAGGCTTCGGCGTATTTTCTTTTATCGGTCTTAAGCTCGTTATAATCAAAGGTTGCCGCCACGGGATAATTGACCTTATCCTCGGGTTTACAAAGATATACCGTTCCTCTTACGTCTCTGATCTTCTTTATCGGCACGCCCTTATCGAGCAGCTCGGCAATTCGCGTGAGTATCTTCTCGCCCATACCGTAGGTCAGAATATCGGCGCGGCTATCGACCAGCACCGAGCGACGCACCTTATCGTCCCAATAGTCATAATGAGCAAAGCGTCGCAGAGATGCTTCCAGTCCGCCGAGAATGATCGGCACGTCACCGTACGCCTCGCGGATTCTGTTTGAATATACTATGACAGCGCGGTCGGGGCGCTTGCCCATCTTTCCGCCCGGAGAATAATAGTCATAGGTTCTCTTTTTCTTCGCCGCGGTGTAGTGCGCGACCATTGAATCTATGTTTCCCGCACTGACCAAAAAGCCCAGGCGCGGTCTGCCGAATCTCTTGAAATCCTCGCAGGACTTATAGTCGGGCTGTGCAAGAAAGGCAACTCTAAATCCCTTGTCCTCAAGCACTCGACATATTATCGTAGCGCCAAAAGAGGGGTGGTCTACGTATGCGTCGCCGCAAACGTAGACGAAATCGGGCTGGTCCCAGCCTCTTTCAAGCATATCTTCTTTTGTTATAGGAAAAAAGCCTTTATTGTACATTCTTGACTTGTCCTTTCTTTGACGTTGGGGAGGCGAAGGGATGCGCGAGGGGAACTTTTTGAGAAAAACCTACGTAAACCGCAAGCGGTTTACTCTGTGAGTTTGCTGCGCAAACTTCAGTTCCCCTCGCCCCTCAAAAACTTCCCGTAGGATAGGAATTGGTTCTACGGTTTGGGTTTTGAGATGGCAAAGATAAAAATTGCCAAACTTTTTCGGAAAGTTTTTTGCCAAGCTTTTTTTCAAAAAAGCTTGACGTCGGAGACTATCTCTTTTTCTTCTCTTTCTTTATCCCAAATATTTTTCTGAGTATGGGGGCTAAAAAGCCCGGTGAGCGCACAAGTATTATTTTCATAACGACCTCCGAATATAATGTGTTCATCAACATTATATGCGAACGGAGGGTTACTGACCTCAAAAATTACAGATCTTTCGACTCTATTATATAAACGCCGCCCTTTTTGACGGTTATAAGCGCACAATTTTTCGTGATCTCGTTGGAAACGGCAAATTGGTGGTTGCGCAAAAGCGTTTTCTTTATCAGAGGATATTTACCGCCCTCGATAGTTACTCCTTTGACCTTTTCGTCGGCTGCGATCACCGAAAAATATTTATATTGGCTACGCACGACTATAAATCCGCTGTCGCGGATATATCTGACTCGGTTCTGACCGTTTACTATGTATATGGGGATTCGCTTTTCCCAATATTTTTCAAGAATCGCGAGGGTGGATAGCGTATGGTCGAGTCTGCCCGACGTACTGCCGATGATAACGATCTCATTCGCGCCTCGCTCGACCGCAAGGTCAACCGCGATCTGCGTATCGGTAACGTCCTTTTCTGCGGGGAGCTTGAAGATCTCGTCGACGTCGTCGGGGATGCTGCCGAGCGAGTCAAAATCGCCTATGAGCAGGTTTATATGAGCATCCATAAGCTTCGCATTTTGATATCCCGCGTCGGCGGCGATAACGAGGTCGTCTTCCTCGGGCTTTTCTTCTATGTATTGGTGGAATATCTCTCCGCCTGTAAAAATGTATGCTTTCATAAGTGATTATTTGTCCCATTTGTGTTTGTTTTTGAGCGTTTCGTAAAGAGAGACGTAGCTCTCGTGGCGGCTCTTTGCTATCTCTCCGCGCTTGACCGCCTCGACGATAGAACAGCCCTCTTCCTTAAGGTGAGTACACTTGGTATATTTACATTCGCCAATGCGCTGATTTATCTCGGGGAAACAAAGCGGCAGTTGCTCGAGATCGAAGAAATCAAATCTTTCAAAGTCAAGCATTGAAAATCCCGGGGTGTCGGCAAGGAAGGAGTTTTCTCCAATCGGAAAAAGTGTGACCGCGCGGGTAGTGTGCTTTCCTCTTGCAGTCTTTCGGCTTACGTCTCCCGTGCCGAGCTCAAGCGTCGGGAAAAGCTTGTTCATAAGTGTTGACTTGCCAACACCTGAAGCGCCTGCAAATGCGGCGATCTTCCCATCAAGAGAAGTGTTTATATAATTTTGTATCTCACCTATTCCCTCGCTCGTGGCGCAAGAGAGGACGAAAACACGATATCCCGCTTTTTCGTAAGTATCCTTAATGAGCGCGGCATATTCTCTGTCAAGCTCACACTTGCCGACCACTATGATGGGGGTAATATCGTTATGCTCAAGGATCGCGGTGAGCTTATCGGTCATATCGAGCATAGGCTTCGGGGAGCTTGCCGCCATCGTGACGAATATCGTGTCAAGATTTGCAAGCGGCGGGCGGATAAGCGAGTTTTTGCGATCGCATATCTCATCGATCACCGCGTTCTGCTCGCCCGCGGACACGTCGAGAACAACGTCGTCTCCTACCATCGGGGATTGGTTTCCGTGTCTGAAAACACCTCTGGCGCGGCAGAATATTTCTCTGTATCCCTCGCCGTCCTTGACTCTGACGGTGTAAAGACCGCCCAGAAGTCCCATTATTTTTCCGTTAACCTTTAAATCCATTAAGTTCTCCGTTTTTAATCATCTTCGTCGGTAATATATCTGCCGAACGGATGTAATTGATCATTTTTTTCTTCTTTTCCCGTGCTTACGGTGATGTTTATCGTGCTATGATACCTGACGTAGCTTCCTGCGGTGATGCTTTGCGAGATCACAAGACCCTCATCGACCGTGTCGGAGGGTTCGTATACGATCTCTCCGACCAGCAAGCCGTCGGCAAGAATTTTAGCGCAAGCCGCCTTTTGTGTAAGCCCCGTCAGATCTCTAACCTTGACCGAGCCCTTGATATGCTTGCGGCAAACAAAGAGCGTGACGCGCTCTCCATGCTCTATTCTCGCGCCCGCCGAGGGCGAGGTGTACAGTACTCTGTCGCTTTCGGCTTCGTCGTCATACACCGAAACTATCCGTATCTGCGCGCCTAACGTGCGGAGCGTCGATGCCGCCTCCGCGTAGGTGTAATTCTTGAGATCGGGCAGAGTGCGATCCTCCGCACCCATGCTTACGGTCAGCTTTACGGTGCAAAGAGCCCCATATTCTACCTTTCGCCTCGCTCCCGAATAGGGCGATTGCGAAATGATCTCTCCCTCAGGCACGTCGTCCGAGTATACGAGCTCGCACTCGAACTTTATTCTGTCGTGTGCCTCTATTTCGGAATATTTTTGACCCACGAACGACGGTATGATTATAATATCGCGATCCCTTTTCGTATTTACAAACAGTGAGAAAAATACACAGATCGCGGTTGTGGCAAGCACTGCCAGCGAAACAAGCGCTCCAAACAGTAGCTTTTTTGACGAGATTTTTTCCTTTTTCACGGCAATTCCCCTTTTTGTTGATATGTAAAGGGGCGCGTTGCCTCCGGCGGCTTAAAACCTTTTTGAAAAAACGGTTTTAAGAATTCCAAAAACATTCAATAAAGGTTTTTGAGGGGAGATTTCCTTGCCTCTCTTGTCCCTCACCATTTCAAAACATAAGCCGTAGAATTTATTTCTATCCTACGGGGAGTTTTGAGGGGTCAAGGGGAACTTTTGCAAAAGTTCCCCTTGCGCATCCCTGCGCATCCCTACGCCTCCTACGCGTCCCCGTCCGCGTCCTCGCGTCTTAGCTGACCGCAGGAGGCATTGATATCGGAACCGAGGGTGCGGCGGACAGTCGCGCGTATGCCGTGGCTCTCGAGAGTTGCGGCAAAGGCTTTGACCGCGGCTCTATCCGAGCTTTTGAAGCCCGATTCGGTGACCTCGTTTACGGGAATGAGGTTGACGTGTATAGGCATAGTCTCGCTTCTTGTACGAAGCTTTGCGTTAAGAGTATTTGCAAGATGCAGGGCGTTTTGTTTGGTGTCGTTCTTCCCTGCGATGAGTGTATATTCAAAGGAAATTCGGCGCTGGGTGGATCTATAGTATTCCCGACACGCGTTGAGAAGCTCGTCCACACCCCACGCTTTATTGACGGGCATGATCTCCGAGCGCGTGCTGTCGTCCGACGCGTGAAGCGAGACCGAGAGCGTGATCGGAAGATCAAGCTTGGCAAGCTCGTATATTTTCGGCACGACGCCGCAGGTCGAAAGCGAAATGTGACGATAGCCGACGTTGACTCCCTCGGGCAGATTTACAAGGTGTAGAAATTTCACAACGTTATCGTAGTTGTCAAGCGGCTCGCCGATTCCCATCATAACGATATTGGATATTCTGATACCGAGATCCTTCTGTGCCGCGATGAGCTGACCGAGTATTTCGCCCGATTCAAGATCGCGGACTCTGCCCGCCACGGTCGACGCACAAAATTTACAGCCCATTCGGCAACCGACCTGCGAGGAAACGCAGATCGTGTATCCGTGCTCGTATTTCATAACGACCGATTCGATACAGTTTCCGTCTGACAGCTCGAAGAGGTATTTTACGGTGCCGTCAAGCTTGGAGGTCAGCTTGCGCTTGACATTTGGCAGACTGCAATCGAGCGCGCTATGTAATTTTTGCTTGGTTACCTTGCCCACGTTGGTCATCTCGTCAAGCGAGATGCACTTGTGAAGCTGGGTAAATATCTGTCCTGCCCGATAGGACGGCTCGCCGAGCGACAGCATCAGCTCCTTGAGCTCGTCGGGCGTGTATGATAATATGTTTTTCATAATTTTCAACTTTATTTTCTTGTGAATTTTGAGACGAAAAAGCCGTCGGTGCCATTCTTGTCGGGGGAAAGCGAAAGCATTCCGCGCTCGGACTTGACGTTTCCTACCTCGAAGTCGCAGGGTTCAAACTCGGGGTGAGCCGAGAGGAATTTTTCGACGTTTTCTTCGTTCTCCTCGGGCAACACTGTACAGGTCGAATAGACCAGCACGCCGCCCTTTTTAACGTATCGCGAGCAATTTTCTAAGATCGCGAGCTGAATTTCGGGGAGTCTGGCAAAGTCGTCTATGTTTTTGTATCTTATCTCGGGCTTCTTGGCAATTACGCCGAGTCCCGAGCAAGGCACGTCGCAAAGCACTCTGTCGGCTTGTCCTTCAAGCTTTTCGTCAAAGCTTCTGCCGTCGCGCACCGATGCGGTGATCACGTCGATTCCGAGTCGCTCTGCACTCTTATCGATAAGCTTCAGCTTGCTTTCGTGGAGGTCGAAGGAAAGGATTTTTCCCATATTCTCCATTTTTATCGCCGAGCCGAAGGATTTTGAGCCCGGGCAAGAGCAAGCGTCGATCATAAGCATATCTTCCCTCGCATCAAGCGCTTCTACACATATCTGCGAAGCCTCGTCCTGAACGAAAAACAAGCCCTCGTCAAAGCCCGGAAGGGCGGCAAAGCTCACGTTGTCGAGCAAGATCGCGTTTTCAAGGCGATCCGACAAGGTGTACTTGATTCCCTTTTCGTCGAGCATCAGAGCATATTTTTCGCGGCTTGTTTTCAGCGTGTTGATGCGCAGAGTCAATTTCGGCGGACGGTTGAATATTTCAAATATTTCTTTTGCGCGGTTGTAGCCGTAGATCTCAAGAAATCTGCGGCAAACGTCCTCGGGAAAGGAGTAATAAAGCGACAAGCGTGCGATAGGATCGGTTTTTTCATCGGGGAAAAAGCTTTCAAGCCCCTCTCCGTCGCGCCGTCTTAAAAACGAGCGCATGATCGCGTTGACAAAGCCTCGGCTTCTTCTCGGTGCCATATTTACGGTCTCGTTGACCGCAGCGTAGTCGGGAATTTTATCAAGGCAGAAAAGCTGGTATATGCCCATTCGGAGCAAAACTCTTGTGTCGGCATCGATCTTTTGCGAGTCTGCGGCAAGGTTGTCGATGATATGATCGAGCGTAAGCTGTCTTTCGGTCACGCCCATGACGATCGCCGTGACAAGCCCCTTGTCGACGTCGGACAGCTCACTTTGAGTCAGCGCGCGGTCGATCGCAATATTTGAATAAGTCGCGTTTTTCCCCGCGTCCTTCAATATTTTGAAGGCAAGCGCTCTCGCGTGGTCTGCCATATCAAAAATCCTTTCTGTAAAATAGTTTGCTTCAAAAGATCAAAACAAATCGATGAAATATTTTGAATTATGAAAGCAGATCTCCCTCTGCTATCTTCCTGCCGCGTACGAAGTCTGCGGCACTCATTCTGCCCTTGCCCTCGGGGACAACGGTCAGAAGTGACAAAATTCCCTTGCCGCAAGCGACCTTGATATCGTCACCGACCGAAACAACTGTGCCCGCAGGCTTGTCGGTCGTTTTTTCATCGTCAAGGACGCGACTTGCAACGATCTTGAGCAGCTTTCCGTCGGGAGTATGGGTGAAGGAAAGTGGAATGGGTGAAAGTCCGCGGATGAGATTATGAAGCTCTCTCGCGGGGCGCGAAAAATCGAGCATGCAGTCGCTCTTTTCGATCTTCGCGGCATAGGTTGCAAGGCTATCATCCTGCTTTTCGGGGATTATTTCTCCCTTTTCCAGCTTTTCAACGGTTTCTATCAAAAGCTTGGCACCGCAATCTGAAAGGCGGTCGTGTATATCCTCGAAACTGTCGTTTTCTCCGATCTCGACCTCTGCTTTGAGCAACATATCGCCTGTGTCGAGTCCTGCCGCCATAAGCATCGTCGTAATTCCCGTCTTCGCTTTTCCGTCGATTATCGCTCTCTGCATCGGAGCCGCGCCTCTATATTCGGGCAAAAGCGAGCCGTGGACGTTCACACAACCGTATTTGGGATAATCGAGCACGCTCTGCGGTAAAATTTTACCGAATGCCACGACAACGATCAGCTCGGGATCGAGCTCTGCGAGTGTCGCGGCAAACTCCTCGCCCTTAAGCGTGATCGGCTGATATACGGGTATATTCTGCTCGAGCGCATAGACCTTGATGGGAGGAGGGGTCAGGTGATGTCCTCTGCCCTTGGGTGTGTCTATCTTGGTTACTACTCCCACGATCTCGTGGCCACTCTCGCAAAGCGTGCGCAGAGTCGGCAGGGCGA